>JAYTCN010000141.1:0-4683 GCA_043736475.1 Paracoccaceae bacterium | reverse complement strand
ATGCGTTGGGGGGCTTGGTGGAGGGCTTCCATAGCGATAATGCCGCCAATGGAGAGGCCGGCAAGGGCAAAACGAGGGGGGCATCTTGCAGGACTTGAGCGGCGAGGGTTTGAACCGTGTCGGACTGGGTGGGGAGGATGTCGGTGATCTGGCCCAGTTGGGTCGGCAGGTCGCCCCACATGCGGTCGTCGCACATCATGCCGGGGATCAGGACAAGGGGGATCATGCGGGAGCCCCAGGAATTTTCGCCGAAGATCCTTGGGAAGGGCTGTCAGCGCACACGCCGGGCACCCTCGGACAGGGTGGCGAGTTTGGCCCAGGCGATCTCGGGGTCTACTGCGCCGAAGCCTGCGAAGGTGCCGAAACCGCAGTCGGAACCGGCGATCACTCGGGTTGTGCCAAGGATGTTGGTGAAGCGTTCGAGGCGCTGGGCGACGAGGTCGGGGTGTTCGACGAAATTGGTGGTGGTATCCACCGCGCCGGGGATCAGGACCTTGTCGTCGGGGATTTCCTTCGCCCGGTCACGGAAAACGGTCCATTCGTGGCCGTGGCGCGGGTTGGCGGACTCGAACAGGATATAGCGGGCGGGGACTGTCATCAGCAGGGGGAACACCTTGGCCATGGCGATGTCGCAGACATGCGGGCCTTCGTAATTGCCCCAGCAGATATGCAGGCGGATGCGGTCGCGGGGCAGGCCTTGCAAGGCGTGTTCCAGCGCCTCGACATGGGTGGCGGCGACTTTGAGAAATTCGTCGTCGCTAAGGTTCGCAAACAGCATGTGGCGTGACAGGGCGAGGTCCGGGCAATCCAGTTGCAGGTCCAGCCCCGCATCAAGGATCGCCCGGTATTCGTCGCCCATCGCGTCGGCGAGGGCGGCGAGATAGGCTTCGCGCGTCGGGTAATGGGCGTTTTGCAGGAAGAGGGAGATCACGCCGGGAGAGGCGGCATTCATGAAACCGCGAGAAACGCCCTGGGTGGCCATCGCCGCCTTGAGGTTGGCGATGTCCTTTTGCAATTCGCCCTGGCCTTTGGAGGTGACAGGGCCGACGCATTGCGGCCGCGCGTATTGCGGGGTGCCGCCTTCCCTCGCCAAACGGTCGAGGAAGGTCGGGAACAGCTTCAGATCGGCGGGGGCATTGCGCGGGCTGTCGCCGCCAAAGCCGGTGTAACGGTCTTTGACGTAGGTGGCGTAGCTGATCTTGGACGCCTCGCCATCCGAGACGATGTCG
Organism: Paracoccaceae bacterium; assembly: GCA_043736475.1. Lineage (GTDB taxonomy): Bacteria > Pseudomonadota > Alphaproteobacteria > Rhodobacterales > Rhodobacteraceae > JANMOK01. The sequence goes on along the minus strand of JAYTCN010000141.1, from coordinate 3,454 downwards.
ATGCCAGCCGCTTTCTGGCGGCGGACATTTTCGGCCACCGCCGCCGTCATGCAGGCGTCGAAGGCGGCGGGGTCGTAGGGCTGGCCTTTTTCGCGCGCGAAAAGAAAATCGACAACCGCCTGCGGACGCGGCAGGGAACCAACATGGGTGGACAGAAGCGGCATGGCCGGTCCTTTCGGGGGACGTTTCAAGGGCAGAGGATGGGCAATTTGCCCATCCTGCAGGGTGATTACAGCAGGCGTCCGGTCAATCCGGCCGGATCCTCGGTGCCGGTCACCCGGTAAAGCGAGGATTCGCCGGTCATCGACGGGGCCAGCGAATGCTCCAGTCCGGGCGGAATCGCGGCGGTATCGCCGGGATTGAGCACGGTCGATCCTCCGGCCCAGGTGAGGCGCCAATAGCCGCGCATCGGCATCAGGACCTCGTGCCGGTCCAAGGTGTAGGGCGTGTCGGGGATCGAGTTGCGCGACAGCAGTTCAACCTCGAACCCCGGACGGTCCCGCAATCTGCCATTCGCGCCGATGACTTTGGCGGGCTGATGGTCGGACAGGGCCATCAGATCCTGATAGCGGGCGACGCAGTTGGGGATGACCTCGGCAGTCGTGGGTTCGGGGAAGGCTGTCAGTTCCTCATCCGTCAGCAGCGGCATCGGCGGCACTCCTGCGGGCAGGCTCTGGCCCTTTCTGGTGTCGTAAAGCTTGCCGTTCTTGCCAAGAATCAGGCCGTAATCCTTGGCGTCGGTGATCACCTGCGGGGCCCAGATCACGCCGCCGCCGGCATCATCGCCGCCAAGGATGGCCATGATCATTCCATAGTCGGTGCCGATGTTTTCAAAGGCGCGGAAAATACCGGTGGGGATGTTGAAGATGTCACCCTCCTCGGCAATGAACTCGCCCGCCTTGCCCCAGCGGCCCCAGAAGAACCGCCAGCGGCCTTTGAGGACGAAGAACACTTCGGCGGTTCGGTGGCAGTGCAAGGAGTTGCGGCATTTCGGCGGCTGGCCGGCGGCCCCGATGTTGAAACCGGGAGTGTCGACAATATGGACGTACTGATCCGGGCTTTCCGACACGCCGCCACCGATGATGGTGAAGTTTTCCTTCTGGTTCGACCCCGGCGTATGGGCGTCGATGAAGGCGGTCTTGCAGGGGCGCAGGTCGCCATGGCGGACGATGCGGGTTTCCATTTCGGCAGGGGTCATGTGGCACCTTTTTGTTAAGTCAGTCGGCGGTCCAACCGCCATCAACGATCAGGGATGTTCCGGTGATCAGCGCCGCGGCATCCGAGGCGAGCAACGCGACGGCACCCATGATGTCCTCGACCGCGCCGACCCGGCCGAGTTTGATCTTGGACAGGATCCAGGCAGCGCGCTCGGGGTTGTTGAGGGTTGGTTCGGACATCGGCGTGCGGATGAAAGTGGGGGCGATGGTGTTGACGCGGATGCCGTGCGGCCCCCATTCGATCGCCATGCTTTTGGTCATGCCTTCGACGGCGTGCTTGGTGGCGGCATAGACGGCGCGGTCGATGCCGCCGACATGGGCCATTTGCGAGGATATGTTGATCAGGCTGCCGGGTTTGTGTTCGGCGATCAGCCGGGCGGCGACGGTGCGGGTCAGGAAATAGGCGGCGCGGAAATTGAGGTTGGTGGCGGCGTCGAAATCATCGGGCGCGGTGGCGATGGCGGCGGAGTGGCGGGCGAGACCGGCGGAGTTCACCAGTATGTCGAAGGCGGGCAGGGCGGCGAGGGCGAATTCGGTTGCCGTGATGTCGGTAATGTCGAGGGTAAGGGTGTCGGCTTGCATTCCGGCCTGTGCCATCTCGGCGGCCAGCTGCCTGAGTTCAGTTTCGCGCCGGGCACAGAGGGTTACTTGCGCACCCTGTTCGGCCAATGCCACGGCACAGGCGACCCCAATGCCGGAGGAAGCGCCCGCCACCAGGGCGCGGCGGCCATCCAGCCGGAACGAGGGGGTGCGCGGCAAGGTCATTCGGCGGCGGCCCCATAGGGAATGTTGCGGTGGCCATAGCGGCGGACGCGGAGGTTGCATTGTTCAGCGTGGCCGACGAAACCTTCCAGCATGCAAAGGCGCGACCCATATTCGCCGACCATCGCCGCGGCCTCATCCGTAACGATGCGCTGATAGCTGTGGGTTTTCAGGAACTTGCCGACCCAAAGTCCGCCGGTATAGCGCCCGGCCTTTTTGGTGGGCAGGGTGTGGTTGGTGCCGATCACCTTGTCGCCATTGGCGACATTGGTGCGGGGGCCAAGGAAGAGGGCGCCGTAGGAGTGCATGTGCTCCAGAAACCAGTCGTCGCGGTCGGTCATCACCTGCACATGTTCGGAGGCGATGTCGTTGGCGACCGTCAGCATCTCGTCATAGCTGTCGCAAAGGATCACTTCGCCATAGTCGGCCCAAGAGACACCAGCGGTGGCGGCGGTGGGCAGGATTTTCAGCAAACGGTCCACTTCCACCAGCGTCGCCTCGGCCAGTTTGGGCGAATTGGTCAGCAGCACGGCCGGGGAGTTGTAGCCGTGTTCGGCCTGCCCCAGCAGGTCGGTCGCACACAATTCGGCATCCACTGTGTCGTCGGCGATCACCATGGTTTCGGTCGGCCCGGCGAACAGGTCGATACCGACGCGGCCGTAAAGCTGGCGCTTCGCCTCGGCCACAAAGGCATTGCCGGGGCCGACGAGCATATCGACCGGCTTGATGGTTTCGGTCCCAAGGGCCATCGCCGCCACGGCCTGCATCCCGCCCAGAACGTAGATTTCATGCGCGCCGCCCATATGCATGGCCGCGACAATTGCCGGATGCGGTGCACCCTGCACCGGCGGGGCAGCGGCGACGATGCGCGGCACGCCTGCCACCGAGGCCGTCAGCACCGACATATGCGCCGAGGCGACCATGGGAAACTTGCCGCCCGGCACATAGCAGCCGGCCGATTGCACCGGGATGTTCCGGTGGCCAAGGAACACGCCCGGCAGGGTTTCAACCTCGATATCGCGCATCGAAGCCCGCTGCGCCTCGGCAAAGCGGCGAATCTGGGTTTGGGCGAAGCGGATATCCGCCATGTCGCGGGGGGCGACCCGAGCCATCGCGGCCTCAATCTCCGAAGCCGTCAGGCGGAAGGCGGGCGGGTCGTATTTGTCGAATTTCACCGACAGATCGCGCACGGCGGCATCGCCGCGCGCCGCGATATCTTTCAGGACGGATTCGACCGTGGCCCGAACCTTTGCATCATCGGCGGCGCGCTCAGTCTCCGGCTTGCCGCGTTTCAGCCAAGTCACCGACATCCTGTTCCCCGGCCTGAATACGTTTGCAATATGGATAGGGCAAAGATCGGGTGCCTGGCAAGAGGCTTGTTCCCGATCAGGCGGAAAATTTGTGCGAATCGGCGCGGCCACCGTTTTAATCCGCTGTTTATTTGGGATAAATTGCGTTGACCGGGTCCAAGCGCA
>JAYTCN010000140.1:0-1951 GCA_043736475.1 Paracoccaceae bacterium | reverse complement strand
ATTCAGAAGCTTCTTTTCGAAGTTCTGACTCTCGTTCTTGAGCCTCTAATAGCGCCTGTTTTGCATCAAGTAGTCTGTCCACAATCTCAGAGATTCTCAGCTTAAACTCGGCGACAACTATCTTATCATCAATGCTTCTAAGCTCTTTCGTAATTTCCAGCGTCTGTTTGATAGCGGAAAGGCCCATCATTAAATCCATCAGACAGTCTCCCAAAATGTCAGTTTTTGTCTAATGGCGGCCTGCATCTCCTTACCCCGCCATCCAAACAAACGCCAATGTAAACACCGCCAGAAACACCAGCACCCCGGTTGCCACCATCCCGCTCATCCGGGCGTCCGACCATTTCCGCTTCGGCTTCTCGCTCATACCAGCACCCCCACAGCCGCCCGCCCACGTTCCGCCCGCAGATTGCGCGCCAGCAAATCCATGCAGGCCATCCGCACCGCCACGCCCATCTCGACCTGATCCTGAATAACCGAACGGTTGATGTCATCCGCCAACTCGCCGTCAATCTCGACGCCCCGGTTCATCGGCCCCGGATGCATCACAATCGCATCCGGCTTGGCAAACGACAGCTTCTCGGCATCCAGCCCATAGCGGTGGTAATACTCGCGCTCTGACGGAATAAACCCGCCGTCCATGCGTTCCTTCTGCAAGCGCAGCATCATCACCACATCGGCGCCCTCAAGCCCCTTGCGCATGTCGTCGTATAACTCACAGCCGAAATGCTCCACCCCCGCAGGCATCAAGGTGGGCGGAGCAATCAACCGCAGCCGGTTCTCCATCTTCCCCAGCAATATCAGATTGCTGCGCGCCACACGGGAATGCGCAATATCGCCGCAAATCGCAATCGTCAGCCTTTGTATCCGCCCCTTCGCCCGCCGAATGGTCAGCGCATCCAACAAAGCCTGCGTCGGATGCTCATGCCGCCCATCGCCCGCATTCAGCACCGCGCAGTTGACCTTGCTTGCCAGCAAATTCACCGCCCCCGACGCGCCATGCCGCACCACCAGCAAATCCGGGTGCATGGCGTTCAGCGTCATCGCGGTATCAATCAGCGTCTCGCCCTTCTTCACCGACGAGGCCGCGACCGACATGTTCATCACATCCGCGCCCAGCCGTTTCCCCGCCAGCTCAAACGAAGCCTGCGTCCGGGTGGAGTTTTCAAAGAACATGTTGATCTGCGTCAGCCCCGCCAAAGCATCCGACGATTTCACCGTGCGGCGGTTCAGATCGACATAGCGATCCGCCAGATCCAAGATCGTGGTGATTTCCAAAGGCGAAAGTTGCTCGATCCCAAGCAGGTGGCGGGCGCGAAAGCTCATCGGCATCTCCAGGGCAGGTTTGCCCGCTTATAGAAACCCCAAGCGCCCCCGGCAAGGCCCGCCCAACAAGCCTTGTCGCGCCCCGCCCCACGCCATACCCTGTGCATATGGGAATCGAGCATGACATCACAGGCGACTGGCACGCCGCCTTGGCCGCATTGGCTTGGCAGGTCGACCTCGGCCTGACCGACATCAGCGCCGAATCCCCGCTCAACCGCTACGAGCTGCCCGAACCGATCAAAGCCCCGCCGCCCGCGCCGATCATCGCCGCACCCAAAGTTACCGCGCCCCCACCAGAACCCGAAGCCCCCAACCCGGACACCGCAATCTTTGAGGCCCGTGCGGCAGCCAGCCACTGCGAAACACTTGAAGCCCTGCGCGCAGCCCTCGCCGCCTTCGAGCATTGCGAATTGAAAAAAGGCGCGCGCAATCTGGTCTTCGCCGATGGCAACCCGAACGCCCGCGTCCTGATCCTCGGCGAAGCCCCCGGTGTCGAGGAAGATCGCGAAGGCCGTCCCTTCGTCGGTCGCGCAGGCCAGCTTCTCGACCGCATGTTCGCCGCCATCGGCCTAGCCCGCACCTCGCCCGACCCCGAAACCGCGCTCTACATCACCAACACCCTGCC
>JAYTCN010000139.1:0-11080 GCA_043736475.1 Paracoccaceae bacterium | reverse complement strand
TCACCGGCGAAGGCGCGCCCATCATCGACTACAAGGACGTAAAACTGCTGCAACGCTACGTTTCCGAACGCGGCAAGATCGTCCCGTCCCGCATCACCGCCGTTTCGGCAAAAAAGCAGCGTGAACTGGCGCGTGCGATCAAACGCTCGCGCTTTGTCGCGCTCCTGCCCTATGCTGTGAACTGAGAGGGTATATCATGGAAGTCGTCCTTCTCGAACGCGTTGCCAAACTGGGCCAAATGGGCCAGGTCGTGAACGTGAAGCAAGGGTTCGCGCGCAATTTCCTGCTGCCGCAAGGCAAGGCACTGCGCGCCACCAAGGCCAACCTCGCCCGCTTTGAAGGCGAACGCGCGCAGCTGGAAACCCGCAATCTTGAAAGCAAGACAGAGGCTGCGGCGCTGGCCGAAAAACTCGACGGCCAGACCTTCGTCGTTATCCGTTCCGCCTCCTCCAGCGGTGCGCTCTACGGCTCGGTCAATGCCCGCGATGCGGCTGAATTGGCGACGACCGGTGGTTTCAGCGTTGCCCGCCATCAGGTTGTCCTCGACAAGCCGATCAAGGAACTTGGCCTGCACACCATGTTCGTCACCCTGCATCCCGAAGTGTCGGCGACGATCACCGTCAATGTCGCCCGGTCCATTGAAGAAGCGGCGCTCCAGGCTTCTGGCAAATCGATCCAGCAGTTGCAGGCCGACGCCGATGCTGCCGCCGATTTCGACATCAAGGAATTGTTTGACGACATGGGCTCCGCCGTCGATGCCGATCTGGCGGCCGAAACCGCCGTTTGATTGCCGGCAGGCTAAAAACATCAAGCCGCGCCCGCAAGGGTGCGGCTTTTGCTTTTCCAGAGCGCAGAATCGCGTTATCCTTGCGGTCGATGAGCAACGGCGAGGCCACATGGTTGACCACGACAATCTCTTTTCCGGACACTGGAAACTGATACCTGAACTTTGCCAGTATCAAGAAGGCGCACCTCCGGCTAGTTGCATCTACAAGATTGCCCACAACGGCGATACCGCTGATTTCGCGCTGTCGTGGTCCGACAAGGACGGCAAAATCCACAACGTCTCCTATGGTGGTCCGACTGACGGTTCGGTGATCCCCTTCAAGGGCGGACACGTCAACGAAATGTCGTTCAGCCGTGTTGATGCCAATACCCTTGATTCTTCTGCCTATTCGCAGGGACGCGAGGTCAGTTACTCGCGCCGCAAAGCTTCGCCGGATGGCTTGCTGCTCAGCGTGCAACTGGTTCAGCGCCGTAACGGAAACGCCAGCACCCGAAATTTCCAGGTATTCCGGCGCCTGATCTGACCGCGGCGACGGCCTGATTCCGCCGAGCCGAAATCCGCACCCGATATCCCCGCACTTCACAGGGCAGCCCCCCTATCGGTGGGCGAGTTCCCGCCATATACCGGGCGACGGCGACAGGGGTGATTCATGGCCGATGGCTCGAAAATGGACGTGCGCGACCACGTCCTTCCGCATAATATCGAGGCGGAACAAGCGCTTCTCGGCGCCCTGCTGGTCAACAACGATGTCTATGACCGCATCGCCGGCCTGGTGGGCGAGAACCATTTCTACGATCCGGTGCACGGTCGCATCTTTTCGACCATCGCCCAGCGCATCCAGAAAAACGCCCTCGCTTCACCGGTCACCATCAAGGCCTACCTTGCCGACGATACCGGTCTTGCCGATATCGGCGGCGGTGCCTATCTGGCCCGGCTGGCTGCCGCCTCGGTCTCGGTTTTCGCTTCCCGCGATTACGCCCAGATGATCTATGACCTCGCCATCCGCCGCGACCTGATCACCATCGGCGAGGAAATCTCGCAAAAGGCCGCCACCGTCACCGTCGATTCCGAACCAAAAGACCAGATCGTCGAGGCCGAACAGGCGCTTTACCAACTCGGCGAACAAGGCCGGGTTGACGGCGGCTTCCAATCGTTCCTTCGGGCGATCACGGATGCCGTCAACGTTGCAAATGCCGCCTATCAGCGCGATGGCCAGCTCGGCGGCGTTTCCACGGGTTTTGCCGATCTCGACAAGAAACTCGGCGGCCTGCATCCGTCTGACTTGCTGATACTGGCCGGGCGGCCGTCGATGGGCAAGACCGCGCTCGCCACCAACATTGCCTTCAACATCGCCAAAGCCTATCGCAAAGGCAAAAGGCAAGACGGCAGCGAGGGCGCCATCGACGGTGGCGTGGTCGGGTTCTATTCGCTGGAAATGTCTGCCGAGCAACTCGCTTCGCGAATACTGGCAGAAGCGGCGCGAATTCCCTCTGACAAAATTCGTCGGGGCGACATGCAAGAGGCCGAGTTCCGCCGTTTTATCGAAGCGTCGAAAGACCTTGAGACCTGCCCGCTTTACATCGACGACACCCCGGCGCTGCCGATTTCGACCCTCGCCGCCCGCGCCCGTCGTCTGAAACGCCAGCACGGCCTTGACGTGCTGATCGTCGATTACCTGCAACTGGTCCGCCCGGCCTCGGCCAAGGACAACCGGGTCAACGAGGTTTCGGAAATCACCCAAGGTCTCAAAGCCATCGCCAAGGAACTCAACATCCCGGTCATCGCTTTGTCGCAACTGTCGCGCCAGGTCGAATCGCGCGAAGACAAGCGCCCGCAACTGTCAGACCTGCGCGAATCGGGCTCGATCGAACAAGACGCCGACGTGGTGATGTTTGTTTATCGTGGTGAATATTACAAGGAACGGGAAAAGCCCGACGACAAGGAAACCGCGAAAATATTGGTCTGGCAGGAGTCGATGAACAACCTGCACGGCAAAGCCGAGCTGATCATCGGTAAACAGCGGCACGGTCCCATCGGCACCGTCGATCTGGCCTTCGAGGCCCAGTTCACCCGTTTCTCGAACCTCGTGCAAAACTACCAGCAGGGCGCAATGCGCGATTTTGACTGATGGCGCGTGCCCGGCCGGTGATCGACCTCGGCGCCGTAACCGCCAACTGGCGGGCGCTCGACGCCATGTCGGCACCGGGCAGCGAGACGGGAGCGGTGCTGAAGGCCGCTGCCTAAGGCCTCGGCCTGCTGCCGGACGCGGGTCCCTTCGGGGCCAGGGACTTGCCCGGACCACAGGTCTCCAGATCGCAGTGCGGCGCTTCCTTCGGTGCCGCCGCGCGCCGGCGCCGGAGATGCCAATAGCCAAGACCGCCACCGGCGGCGGCAAGGACGGCGCCGGTGGCAACAACATCCCAGCGCAGCCCGGCCAGCGCCCCGCTGTCGGCGGCGCCCGCTCCCGCCAGGCCAGACCAGACCAGGGGCATGAGCAAAGGTGCCGCCAAAGGTGCGCAGCAAGCCAGGCAGGCCGCCCCGGCAGCAGCGATTTTCACGGTCCGTCCAGCCATTTTCGATCTCCGATTCGTTTGTCGATTGCCGAACCTAATTCTTAAAGCTACTTTAAGAGCAAGCTGAACATAGGACGCCCTCGAATGCCGATGACCATCAGCGAAGCCGCCGCCAGGTCCCGCTGCTCGCCGCCCACCATCCGTTATTACGAAAGCATCGGTCTGCTCGGCAAAGCCGCCCGCACCGCATCCGGCCGACGCAGCTTTGGCTGGCCGGATATTCACCGCCTGTCGTTCATCCGGCGCGCCCGGGACTTCGGCCTCGGCATTCCCGAAATCCGCGAACTGCTCCGTGCGTCCGAGGCTCCGGCGGATTCGTGCCGCGACGCCCGCGCGGTGGTCGCCGTCCACCTGCAGACGATCCACGCCCGCCGTGCCGAACTGAAATTGCTGGAGGCTTCGCTGCAATCGATCCTGTCGCGTTGCAATGATGCCTGTATGACCGGCGAGGCTGCGGAATGCACCATCTTTGCCGAACTCAAGGCCGATTCGGCAGGCAGCACAGCATGAACCTCGCGCTGATCTATGGATTCGCCGCCCTGACCGAAATCGCCGGGTGTTTCGCCTTTTGGCTTTGGCTGCGCGAAGGCCGCTCGCTGTTCTGGACCGTGCCCGGAAGCTTGTTGCTGATTCTGTTCGCCTGGGCGCTGACCCGCGTGCCGACCGAGGCCGCCGGACGCGCTTTCGCCGCCTATGGCGGGGTCTATATCGCAGCCTCGCTGATCTGGCTGTGGCTGGTCGAAGGGGTAAAGCCTGGCAGATACGACATGATCGGTGCGCTGCTCAGCCTGGCGGGGGCGGTGGTCATTCTCGCCGGGGCGAAAGCGCACCTCGCGCCTTGAATGCTTTTGCGCTTGCGGCGGGAACGGGTCCGGGCCAATTGTCCGGGCCATGACCCGCGCCCGCCTGACCATCGACCTCGACGCCATTGTTGCCAACTGGCGCGCGCTTGATGCCCTGTCGGCGTCCAATGTTGAAACTTCGGCGGTTCTGAAAGCCAACGCTTACGGATTAGGCGCGGCCTCGGTCGGTAAAGCGCTGCAAAAGGCGGGAGTTGGCACATTTTTCGTCGCTCTGGCCGAAGAGGGCGCGGCCCTGCGCGCTGCAATCGGCCCGGGCCCGCGCATCTTTCTGCTCAACGGCTACATCAACACCGACCGCGAACTTATTGTTAGCAATAAGTTAATGCCGATATTGTGCTCGCTGGGGCAGGTCAGCGACTTCCGCCGTGACCTGCCCGGCCATGCCGGCGCGCTGCAAGTCGACATCGGCATGAACCGCCTCGGCCTGAAGCCGTCCGAACTGGCCGCGATCATGCCTTTCTTGCCAACGCTGAACTGCCAGCTGATCCTTGGCCACCTATCCTCCTCCGACGCCCCGCTCAGCCCCTATAATCCTGCCCAACTGGCCACATTCCACGCCCTCACCACGCTGCTTTCCTTCTACCCCCGCAGCCTTGCCGCCACCGGTGGCATCCTGCTTGGCCCACCCTTTCACTTCGGCCTGACCCGCCCGGGCATCGGCCTCTTTGGCGGACAACCCTTCGCCAAGGCCAACCCCGTCGTCAGCCTGACCGCCCCGATCCTGCAAATCCGCGACCTTCTGCCCGGCGAATCTGTCGGTTACGGTGCCGGGTTCACCGCCACAAAACCGGTAAAAGTCGCCACCATCGCCGCCGGTTACGCCGACGGCCTGCCACGGTCGCTCGGCAACAACGCCAATTTCTACGCCGGCAACATTGCCTGCCCGGTCATCGGTCGCGTCTCGATGGACCTGATCACCCTCGACGTGACCCGGCTGACGACCATCCCGCCCGAAATCGAAATCCTCGGCGGCAATCAAAGTATCGACCAACTCGCCCGATCGGCCGGAACTATCGGCTACGAAATCCTGACCAGCCTTGGCACCCGCTTTGATCGCCACTACAAGGGCGGCTGAAAATCAGGCGGACGGGCCGAATGGCAATCATTGACTTTCTTCACGGCTTCCTCGCCTCCATCGGCCGCTCCAGCCTCGCCCTCTGTGCGTCGGTCGGCCACCTGAGCCTCTACATCGCCTCCACCCTCTCCCACCTCGTCCGCCCGCCGTTCTACTGGCGCGAGTTCGGCGTCCAACTGCTGCGCATCGGCTATTTTTCCCTGCCCGTCGTCGGCATGACCGCGTTGTTCACCGGTGCCGCGCTGGCCCTGCAAATCTACGCCGGCGGCTCGCGTTTTTCCGCCGAATCCGTCGTCCCCTCGATCGTCGCCATCGGCATGGTCCGCGAACTCGGCCCGGTGCTCGGCGGCCTGATGGTCGCTGGCCGCGTCGCCGCCTCGATCGCCGCCGAACTTGGCACCATGAAAGTCACCGAACAGATCGACGCCCTGACCACGCTGTCGACCAACCCGATGAAATACCTCACCGTGCCCCGCGTCGCCGCCGCCACCCTCGCCATGCCGGTGCTCGCGTTTGTCGGCGACATCATCGGCATCATGGGCGGGTTTCTGGTCGGCGTCGGCCAGCTTGGCTTCAACCCGGCCACCTATATCAAGAACACCGTCGATTTCCTCGAACCGATCGACGTGTATTCCGGTCTGGTCAAAGCCGCCGTCTTCGGCTTCATCGTCGCCATCATGGGCTGCTATCACGGCATGAATTCCGGTCGCGGCGCCCAGGGCGTCGGCCAGGCCACCACCAACGCGGTGGTCTCGGCCTCGGTGCTGATCCTCGCCTCGAACTACATCCTCACCAACCTTTTCTTTTCCGCATGAATACCAAAATATCCCTGCGCAACGTCGCCAAGGCCTTCGGCCCCAAACACGTCCTGACCGGCGTCGATCTCGACATCGGAAAAGGCGAAAGCATGGTCATCATCGGCGGTTCCGGCACCGGCAAATCGGTGCTCTTGAAATGCATCCTCGGCATCATCCCGCCTGACAGGGGCACGATCACCGTGGATAGCGCTGACCAACACCGCGACCGCGACGCCTTCCTCGCCAGGTTCGGGATGCTGTTCCAGGGCGGAGCGCTGTTCGATTCGATGCCGGTCTGGCAAAACGTCGCCTTCCGCCTGCTGCACGCCGGCATGGCCAAGAATGACGCCCGCGAGCTGGCCGTCGAAAAACTCCGCCGCGTCGGCCTCAGCCCTGATGTCGCCGACCTCTACCCCGCCGAACTCTCCGGCGGCATGCAAAAACGCGTCGGCCTCGCCCGCGCCATCGCCTCCAGCCCCGAGATCATCTTCTTCGATGAACCCACCACCGGGCTGGACCCGATCATGGCCGGGGTCATCAACAAGCTCGTCCGCGAACTGGTCAGCGAAATCGGCGCCACCGCCATCACCATCACCCACGACATGAGCAGCGTCCGGGCCATCGCCGACAAGGTGGCGATGCTGCACGGCGGCAAGGTACAATGGTCGGGGGCGATTGGCGATATGGATGCGTCCGGCGACCCCTACGTCGATCAGTTCGTGCACGGCCGGGCCGAGGGGCCGATTGAGAGTGTGCGGTAGGGTGCGCATTTTGCGCACCAAACACTATTCACCCCTCACTCACTTCCCCACCAGAACCACCCGCTCCAACCCCTCGAAATGGGTGTCGCAGGTCAACAGGTCGGCGTCATGCTCCAAGGCGGTGGCATAGATAATGGCATCGGCGGTGGAGAGTTTGTGTCTGGACGAAAGTTCCGCAGCATTCAATGCAAGCCGCGTATCCAAATCGATTACAGCGCATTCCGATGAAAACGCGATGATTTCGTTGGCAATGTCCTCGCCCAACTCACGATGGCACCATTTCGCCAGCTCAAGCTGGACAATTGCCGGAACCAGCCAACTTTCCTGCATCGGCAATTCCGCCCTCACCAGCCAACCAGCCGGAGATTTCCGAAGCCACTCGATCCAGGCAGACGTATCGACGACCCGCATCAATAACGGTCATTCCGGTCACGATATCCTTCCGGATTGGCCCCTTCAGCAATTCCGAAAAGGTCTTCTATCTTCGGAACCGGAACCAGCATGACCCCTGACCCCTTGGGAATGAACACAAGTTTCTGCCCCGCCTTCCAATTCTGCCTTTCACGTACTTCCTTTGGCACGGAAATCTGAAATTTTGACGACAGTGTTGTGGACGCACTCATTTCTTACCTCACCAGTTTCGATCAATACAACGTAAGAAATGTCGCCCTCAAAATCAACCCCTTGCACCCGCCCCCACTCCCTACCATCTTCCCGCCCCATGACCCTGCGCCTTCTCAACCTCGCCCTCCTCATCCTCTTCCCCGTCGCCTGGGCCGCTCCCCTGGCCAGCGCCGGGCTGCTGCCGTTCTTCGACCTCGACTCGATCTCGGTTCTCACCGGCATCGCCAGCCTGTGGCACAAGGACATCTTCCTCGCCCTCGTCGTCACCCTCTTTGCCATCGTCGCGCCCACAATCAAAATCGCCCTGCTCGCCCTCATCCAGTTCGGCCCGCTCGACCAACGCCACGTCCCGCTGCTCGAAATCCTCGGCAAACTGGCGATGGCCGACGTGTTCCTGATCGCGGTCTATATCGTGCTGGTCAAAGGCGTCGGCGTTGGCCGGGTTGAAACCGGCTGGGGGCTTTACCTGTTCACTTTCTGCGTGCTGGCCTCGATGCTGGTCACCCATCTGTCAAAACGGCGCCTGAATTGAACATCTTCACCCTGCTCGCGGGCATCGCCCTGATCCTGCCGGTCTTCGCCGCATTCATCTGGTCGGGGGCGCAGGCCTTTCGCCAGACCGGCTGGCTGCAATATGCCCATGCCGCCTCGGCGGCGCTGACCATTCTTGGCATGGCATCGATTTCCTACAAGATCGAGCCCGCCGCCCAGTTCACCGGCCTGTTGTTGGGCACAGCGGCGATCATTGCCGTCTGGCAGGAAAACGGCTGGTCGAAACTGCTGCCGATGTTTTTGGTCCCGCTCGCCCTCGTCCTGATCCTCAAACTCCCGTTCATCGCCCATGGCTAAATCGTCGACCCCTTACGTTTGCTCGTCTTGCGGCGCCGTCACCCCGAAATGGGCCGGGTCCTGTGACAATTGCGGGGCCTGGAACACCATTTCCGAGGAAGCCGCCCTGTCCAGCGGCCCCGCTGGCAAAACCCTCGGTGCCTCCAAAGGCCGCAAGGTCGAACTTACCGGCCTGACATCCGATGAAAAACCGCTGCCCCGCCGCACCTCCGGCATCGGCGAACTTGACCGCGTCCTCGGCGGCGGCCTCGTCCCGGCCAGCGCCATCCTGGTCGGCGGCGACCCCGGCATCGGCAAATCGACCATCCTGCTGCAAGCCGCCGCCGCCTTCTCGCGCAACGGCGGCAAGGTAATCTATGTCTCGGGTGAAGAAGCGGCCAGCCAGATCCGCATGCGCGCCGACCGTCTGGGCCTGACCGACGCCCCGATGCTGGTCGCCTCGGAAACCAACCTGCGCGACATCCTGACCACGCTCGATGCCGAAAAGCCGCAGCTTGCCATCATCGACTCGATCCAGACCATGTGGGCCGATCACGTCGAAAGCGCCCCCGGGTCGGTCGCCCAGGTCCGCGCCGCCACCCACGAGCTGGTAAGCTTCGCCAAACGCCGCGGCACCTCGATCATTCTCGTCGGCCACGTCACCAAGGACGGCCAGATCGCCGGGCCGCGGGTCATCGAACACATGGTCGACACCGTCTTGTATTTCGAAGGCGAACGCGGCCACCAGTTCCGCATCCTGCGGGCGGTGAAAAACCGCTTCGGCCCGGCCGACGAGATCGGGGTGTTCGAGATGACCGGCCTCGGCCTGCAAGAGGTCACCAACCCCTCGGCGCTGTTCCTGTCCGAACGCGAAAACCCGGCCTCCGGCTCGGTGGTCTTCGCCGGCATCGAGGGCACCCGGCCGCTCCTGGTCGAAATCCAGGCCCTCGTCGCCCCGTCGCCGCTGGCCACCCCGCGCCGCTCGGTCGTTGGCTGGGATGCCGGTCGCCTCGCCATGATCCTCGCTGTCCTTGACTCGCGCTGCGGCATCTCTTTCAGCGGCCAGGACGTCTACCTCAACGTCGCCGGCGGCATGCGGATCAGCGAACCGGCGGCTGACCTTGCCGTCGCCGCCGCGCTGGTCTCGGCCCGGCAAGACCGACCAATTCCGAAAAACTGTGTCATATTTGGCGAAATTAGCCTCTCGGGTGCCCTGCGGCCAATAACCCAAGCCGATTCCCGCCTTAAAGAAGCCGAAAAGTTGGGGTTTACAGCCGCTTACACCTCGTCGCGCCTCAAGATCGGCGCAACAACCGCGTTGACTCTGTTGAAAATGGATGATTTGCCCGCGTTCATAGAAAAATGTTTCGGCCAGATCGCGGAATAAGGAACATACTCGATGGAAGATTTCACAGTCGTTGACGCCGCCGTTCTGGTTATCGTCGTTGTTTCCGCCCTGCTGGCTTTTTCGCGCGGCTTCATCCGCGAACTTTTGTCGATCCTCGGCTGGATCGCCGCCGCGGTCGTCGCCTTCTATTTCGCGCCGCAAGCCGTACCGATCATCAAGGAAATCCCCTATGTCGGCGATTTTGTCGGTGAACAATGCGAACTGGCCATCCTTGCCGCCTTCGCCGCCGTTTTCGCGTTGGCTCTGGTTGTCGTCTCGATTTTCACGCCGCTGTTGTCGGGCGCGGTCCAGAATTCCGCGCTGGGGCCGATCGACCAGGGCCTGGGCTTTCTTTTTGGCGTTGCTCGCGGCGTTATCCTCATCGCCATCGCCTTTATCGTCTACGACAGGATCATTGCCGGCAACGAAGGCATCGCCCAAATCGACGGAGCCAAGTCGAAAGCCATCATTGCCCAACTGCAAGGCAAGATCGAAGCAAGGCTGGATCAGGACCAAAGCGCGGCGATGGACTGGATTACTGGCCGCTTTGCCGCACTTACGGCCGATTGCCAGGGTGCCGTGACAGCGCCTGAAGCTGCGCCAGCGACCGAGCCTGCCGCCGAACCTGCAACGACGGAAACGCAGACCTGATTCACCAATTCATCGCATGACTATCGCGTGACACCGGTCTTTGCCCGCCGTATAAGGCGCGCGACTCCTCTCGCAATGCGTGGTGCCCGATGCCAGACGACATGACCGGTTTCCGGCAGCATCCGTTCGATGACGACAAACTGCACGAGGAATGCGGCATTTTCGGCGTCATCGGCCTGAAAGACGCCGCCAATTTCGTCGCCCTTGGCCTGCACGCCCTGCAACATCGCGGCCAGGAAGCCGGCGGCATCGTCTCCTACGACGCCGGCCACGGCTTCAATTCGGTCCGCCGTTTTGGCTATGTCCGCGACAATTTCACCAATGCCTCGCTGATGGACACCCTGCCGGGCAAACTCGCCATCGGCCATGTGCGCTATTCCACCTCCGGCTCGAAAGGCCATACCGCAATCCGCGACGTGCAGCCCTTGTTCGCCGAATTCTCCATGGGCGGGGCCGCCATTGCCCATAACGGCAACCTGACCAATGCCGAGGCGCTGAAGACCGAACTGATCGACCGCGGCTCGATCTTCCAGTCCTCCTCCGACACCGAATGCATCATCCATCTGATGGCGCGCTCGATCCAGAAAAACATCCCCGAACGGATCAAGGATGCCCTGCGCCGGGTTGAAGGCGCGTTCTCGATCGTCGCCATGACCCGCTCGAAACTGATCGGGGTGCGCGACCCCTTGGGGGTGCGCCCGCTGATCCTCGGCAAACTCGGTGACGGCTGGGTG
>JAYTCN010000138.1:0-28366 GCA_043736475.1 Paracoccaceae bacterium | reverse complement strand
CGATCAGGATCGCCGCGATCTCGACGATCTTCGCCCTCTTGGTCGGTTATCCGATGGCCTATTACATCGCCCGCGCCGAAGAACCCAAACGCACGCTGTTGCTCTTGCTGGTGATCCTGCCGTTCTGGACCTCGTTCCTGCTTAGGGTCTATGCGTGGATCGGGTTGCTGAAAAGCAACGGGGTTATCAACAACATCCTGATCTCGCTGGGTATTATCACCGAGCCGATTGTCATGCTGCAGACCGATTTCGCGGTCTATCTCGGCATCGTCTATACCTATCTGCCGTTCATGATCCTGCCGCTTTACGCCAATCTGGTCAAACTGGATTCGTCTTTGCTGGAAGCCTCGGGCGACCTTGGCGCCAAGCCGGCGACCACGTTTTTCCTGATCACCCTGCCGCTGTCGATGCCCGGCGTCATCGCCGGCTGCATGCTGGTGTTCATCCCGGCGATCGGCGAATTCGTCATCCCCTCGCTCTTGGGCGGACCCGATACGCTGATGATCGGCAAGGTGCTGTGGAACGAGTTCTTCTCCAACCGCGACTGGCCGGTGGCATCGGCGGTGGCGATTGCCATGCTGGTGCTGCTGGTGATCCCGATCATGGTGCTGCGCCGGGCCCAGGGGGCGGAGAATGCCCATGTTTAGGCGCGGATGGTTCCTGCCGGTTGCGACGGTGCTGGGCTTTGCCTTCCTCTATCTGCCGATGATTTCGCTGATCGTGTTCAGCTTCAACGAAAACAAGCTGGTCACGGTCTGGAGCGGATTCTCGACCAAATGGTACGGCGAACTGCTGCGCGACCCGCAGATTCTGGGGGCGGCCTGGATCAGCCTGAAAATCGCTTTCATCAGCGCCACCCTGGCCACGGTTCTGGGCACGCTCTGCGGTTTCGTATTGGAACGTTTCGGCAAGTTCCGCAGCAAAAGCCTGCTGACCGGCCTTGCGACCGCGCCGCTGGTCATGCCCGAAGTCATCACCGGCCTGTCGCTGTTGTTGCTGTTCGTGGCCATGGAGGCGATCTTCGGCTGGCCCGCCGGTCGCGGCCTGACCACGATCATCATCGCCCATATCACCTTCACCATGGCCTTTGTCACCGTGGTGGTGCAATCGCGGTTGTCGGACATGGACGAATCGCTGGAGGAAGCCGCGCTCGACCTTGGCGCCCGTCCGGTCCGGGTGTTTTTCGACATCACCATCCCGGTCATCGCCCCGGCGCTGGTTTCAGGCTGGCTGCTCGCCTTCACCCTGTCGCTCGACGATCTGGTGATTTCCAGCTTTGTCACCGGCCCCGGCGCCTCGACCCTGCCGATGGTGATTTTCTCGAAAGTCCGCCTCGGCGTCAGCCCCGACATCAACGCGCTCGCGTCGCTGATCATCGGCGTGGTTTCCATCGGCATTCTGATTGCCGCGTGGAACCTGCGCAAGAAAGCCAAGCCATGAGCACCGGCGATCAGGCATTTCGCGCCACCGGCAACACCGAGCGCTGGCCGGAAATGACCTATGGCGGGGCGCTGTCGTTCCTGCGCCGCCGCTATTCGCGCGACCTTGAGGGCGTCGATGTGGTGGTGTCCGGCGTGCCGTTTGACAGTGCCGTCACCTACCGCTCCGGCACCCGTCTGGGCCCGCGCGGCATCCGCGCCGCTTCGGTGCAATTGGCGGAACTTCTGGCGTTTCCGTTTGGCTTTGACCCGTTTGCAACCCTGGCTGTCATCGACTGGGGCGATTGTTGGCTCGACCCGCATCACCCGGAAACCATTCCGGCAACCATCGAAGCCCATGCTGCCGCAATCCTGAACTCCGGCGCGAAAATGCTGACTTTCGGCGGCGACCATTTCATCGCCTATCCGTTGATCCGCGCCCATGCCGCCAAACATGGTCCCGTCGCCCTGATCCAGTTCGACGCCCATTGCGACACCTGGCCCGATGACGGCACCCGTCTGGACCATGGCAGCATGTTCCTGCGCGGTGCCCGCGAAGGCATCATCGACACCGCCCATTCGGTGCAAGTCGGCCTGCGCAGCTGGAACGACAGCGACCACGGTTTTGACATTCTCACATCCCCTTGGATTCATCGCCACGGTGTTGAGAACACCTTGCGCCATATCCGCGAAAGGGTGGGTAACGCGCCGGCCTATATCTCGTTTGACATCGATGTGCTCGACCCGGCCTATGCCCCCGGCACCGGCACCCCGGTTCCCGGCGGACTGGCGAGCTGGCAAGCGCTGGAGTTGATCCGCGGCCTTGGCTCGCTTAATCTGATCGGCATGGATCTGGTCGAGGTCGCACCCCCCTTTGACCATGCCGAAATAACCGCCCTGGCCGCCGCCCATATCGCGCATGACTGGCTGTGCCTGCTGGCGGAAAAAAAGGGTGCAAAGCGGACGATCGTCGGCCGCCTCTAAGGCATTTCACGCAAAAGTGGCAACCGGTTTTGCGGCTCGGAAATGCGGTAACAAGGCTCAGATTGGTGCAGTCGATCCTGCATCGACCGGACCAGAACTGGGAAGAAAAAATGTCTATCCGTGAGAATGATTTCGTCGCCCGCCTGCCAAAGGCATGTCAGGACTGGTTGGGCGACCGCAAGATCGAAGAGGTCGAATGCGTCGTCGCCGATCTGGCCGGTATTTCGCGCGGCAAAGCGATGCCGCTGGCGAAGTTCGCCCGGGCTGACCGGTTGTTCCTGCCAACGTCGATCTTTTTCCAGACCATTGCCGGTGACTATGTCGAAATGGACATCGCCAACCAGTGGACCGAAAGCGATATGGTGTTAAAGCCGGATTACGACGCCGCCCGGGTGTCACCCTGGGCCGCCGACATCACCTTGCAAGTAATCCACGATATCGTCGACCTGCACGACAACCCCATCGAAGTCGCCCCGCGCAATGTGTTGAAGCGCGTGGTCAAACTGTTCGCCGATGAAGGCTGGAAACCCATTGTTGCCCCGGAAATGGAGTTTTACCTGACCAAGCCGAACATCGATCCCGACCTGCCGATCGAGCCACCGATGGGCCGGTCCGGTCGTCGGGTCGCCAGCCGCCAGGCCTATTCGATGAGCGCGGTCGATGAATACGGCCAGGTGATCGACGACATCTATGATTTTGCCGAAGCACAGGGGCTGGAGATCGACACGATCATCCAGGAAGGTGGTGCCGGCCAGGTCGAGATCAACCTGATCCACGGCGACCCGGTCGCCCTGGCCGATCAGGTGTTTTTCTTCAAGCGGATGATCCGCGAGGCGGCGTTGCGGCAGAACTGCTTTGCCACCTTCATGGCCAAACCGATGCAGGACGAACCGGGTTCGGCCATGCATATTCACCAGAGCGTGACCGACATCAAGACCGGGCGGAACATTTTCAACAGCGCCGACAACCAGGCCACCGACGAATTCTACGGCTTTATCGCCGGTCTGCAGGCCTACCTGCCGGCGGTGCTGTCGATCCTTGCGCCCTATGTCAATTCCTACCGGCGTTTTGTCACCGGCGCTTCGGCCCCGATCAATCTGGAATGGGGCGCCGACAACCGCACCACCGGCATCCGTATCCCGATCTCGCATCCCGACGGCCGAAGGGTGGAAAACCGGGTCGTCGGCATGGATTGCAACCCCTATCTGGCCATGGCCGCCTCGCTGGCCTGCGGTTATCTGGGGATGAAAAACAAGATGAAACCGCGGGCGGCCGTCACCGGCGAAGCCTATAACCTGCCGCGCGCGCTGCCGCGCGGTCTGCAGGAGGCGCTCGATCTGTTCACCGCCGAACACCCGGTCACCGGGGTCCTCGGCAAGAATTTCTGCGCCGTTTACAAAGCGGTCAAGCGCCACGAGGCCGAGGCGTTCCAGCAGGTCATCAGCCCGTGGGAGCGCGAGCATCTGATGACCAATGTATGAACCTGCTTGATGTGAACGACAGGGCGGGGGAATACCCGCCCTCGTATTATGCCGCGACCGCCAACCTGCTGCCACCGTTCGCCCCGCTGGCGGACGAAGTGACCTGCGACGTCTGCGTCGCCGGTGGCGGCTATACCGGCTTGTCGGCGGCGCTGCATCTGGCGCAGCGCGGTTACGCCGTGGTGCTGATCGAGGCGCAGCGCCTCGGTTGGGGCGCGTCAGGACGCAATGGCGGCCAGGTCGGGTCGGGGCAAAGGGTCGATCAGGACCGGCTGGAAACCATGCTGGGCCGCGACCACGCGCGGGCGCTCTGGGATCTGGCGCAGGCGGCCAAGGCCAGGGTCAGGGCCCTGATCGCCGAACATGGCATCGATTGCGATTACCGGCCCGGCGTGCTGCACGCCGATCTGAAGCCGCGCTTGGTGCCCCATTCGCTGGCCTATGCCGAAAAGCTGAATCGCGACTATGGCTACGGCGATATTCGTGGCGTTGAACGCGACGAAATCCGCGCCATGCTGGCAACCGATGCCTACCACGGCGGCACGCTGGACATGGGTGCCGGGCACTTGCACGCGCTGAATTATGCCTTGGGTCTGGCGCGGGCGGCGCAAAAGGCCGGGGTGCGGATATTCGAGCGGACACGGATGACCGGTCACAGCGATGGTCCGAGAGTGCGGGTGGCGACCGACCGCGGCCAGATCAATGCCAGGTTTCTGCTGCTCGGCTGCAATGGATATTTGGGGAACATTGAACCACGGGTCGCCGCCCGGGTCATGCCGATCAACAATTTCATCCTGACCACCGAACCCTTGGGCGGCGATCGGGCGCGCAGCCTGATCCGCGACGACGTCGCCGTGGCCGACAGCAAATTCGTCATCAACTATTTCCGCCGGACCGCCGACCACCGGCTGCTGTTCGGCGGCGGCGAGACCTATGGCTACCGTTTCCCGGCCGATCCGGCCGCCTTGCCGCGCAAGGCGATGCTGGCGATTTATCCGCAGCTGAAGGATGCCCGCATCGACCATGCCTGGGGCGGGACGCTGGCGATCACCATGCGCCGGCTGCCGAATTTCCAGCGGTTGGCCGCCAATGTGTTCAGCGTCTCGGGCTATTCCGGCCATGGCATCGCGCTGGCCAGCCTGGCGGGCGAGATTCTGGCCGAAACCGTGGCCGGCACCGCCGGGCGGTTTGATCTGTTCGCGACAATACCCACCCCCCGCTTTCCCGGCGGACCGGCCTTGCGCGCGCCGCTTCTGGTGCTGGCGATGCTGTGGTTCAGGTTGCGCGACGCGCTTTGACCTGCACGAATTTTGCACAATTCCCCTGAGCTTCTGCCAGATCCGGCCATAGCCACTGCACCCCGCCCGGGTATAGATTGCCCATGCACTGTACCGACACGACCCCTCGACCCTGACCCGTGCCTCGCCCCCCCGCGAGCGCGGGTTTTCTGTTGCAAGGATCATTCCGATGTTTACCCCGGTTGCACAAGGCCCGTTCATCCGGTCAAATGCCCTCAACCCAGGCCGGTGGAAAATCATGCAGCAGACCATATTGATCGCCGACGATGACCCGCACATTCGCGATGTCATCGCCTTTGCCATGCAGCAAGCCGGTTTCCAGACCCGCCTCGCCAGGGACGGTGCCGAATGCCTGAGCGTTTACGGCCAGGACCCGGCCGACCTGATCATCCTCGATATCGGCATGCCCGAACTCGACGGCCTGGAAGTCTGCCGCGCCCTGCGCAAGGTTTCCGAAGTGCCGATCCTGTTCCTGACCGCGCGCGACGAGGAGATCGACCGCATCGTCGGCTTCGAGATCGGCGGCGACGATTACGTGGCCAAACCGTTTTCCCCGCGCGAATTGGTCGGTCGGGTCAGGGCGATCCTGAAACGGGCCAATGCCCGCCCCGAACCGGCGACCGAAGCCACAAGCTGGGGTGCCCTGGCGCTCGACCGCGATACCCATGAGGCCCGGTTCGGGGCGACCAGGCTGGGGCTGACCGCGCGCGAATTCGAAATCATCGCCACCCTGATATCGCGACCGCGGCACGTGCATTCGCGCGAGCGCATCATGCGCGCCGCCTATGGCGGCAATATCCATGTCTCCGACCGGACGATCGACAGCCATGTGCGCAATATCCGCGCCAAACTGGCCGCTGCCGGTGCCGTCGAGGTCATCGAAACGGTGCATGGCGTCGGCTTCCGGCTCAGGGCGGTGCCGTGAAGCAAGACAAATGGCGCCCTTCGCTTGGCCTGGTGATCGCGGCGGTGCTGCTGATCGTGCTGGCCCTGCCGTTGCTGGGGCTGTTGTTCTTCCAGCTCTACGGCAACCAGCTGGTGCGCCAGACCGAAGAAAGCCTGATCGGCCAGACCCGGGTGCTGGCCGCAGCCTTTGCCCAGGGATTGCCAAAGGCCGCGCCGCTGGGGCGACCGGCCCCGGTCGGCCCCGATCCCGCCGGTCTGACCCCGCTGGTACCGGCGCTCGACCTTGCCGCCGGCCCGATCCTGCCCCGACCCGATAGCGCCCGTCCGACGACCGCGACCATCGACCCGGCGTTTCAGAAACTGGGACGGGACCTGTCGCTGATCGCCGCCGAAACCCATAAGGTCACCCTCGCCGGTTTCCGCATCACCGACCCCGGCGGCACGGTCATCGGCGGTGGCCGCGATATCGGCCTGTCGCTCGCCCATATCCCGGAAGTCGCCCGCGCCCTGAACGGCGACTATGCCTCGGTGCTGCGCCTGCGCAGCCTCAACCGGGTGCCGCCGCCGCTGTATTCGATCTGGCGCTCGACCAAGGTGCGGGTTTTCGTCGCCATGCCGGTGATCCGCGATGGCCGGGTTGCCGGGGTCATCTATGCCTCGCGCACCCCCAACAACATCCTGAAAATCCTGTATGCGGAACGCGGCAAGGTCGCCCTGGCCTCGGTCGCCGTTCTCAGCGCCACCGCCCTGATCGGATTCATGTTCTGGCGCGGCGTCTCGCGGCCGATCGGCGAGTTGATGGCTCGGGCCCAGGCGTTGGGCGCCGGCGACCGCACGGCGCTGGCGCCCCTGCGCCACCACGGCACCCGCGAAGTGGCGCGGCTTGCCGCCAGCCTGCGCGGCATGGCCGAGGCTTTGTTCGCGCGGACCGATTACATGCGGACCTTTGCCGCCCATGTGACCCACGAACTGAAATCGCCGCTGACCGCCATCCAGGGCGCCGCCGAACTGCTGCGTGAAGCCGATGGCCGCATGTCCAAGGCCCAGCGTGACCAGTTTCTCGCCAACATCCTCGCTGATACCGACCGGATGACCAAGCTGGTCACCCGCCTGCGCGAACTGGCCGAGGCCGAATCGCCGGAACTTGGCGGCACAACCACGCTCGACGCCATCGCTCCGCAACTGCGCCAGCGCCATGCCGGATTGCAGGTCACCCTCGAAGGCGACACCGCCATGCCCTTGCCGATCAGCCCGGAAAACCTGCTGATCGTGCTGGGCCATCTGGCCGAAAACGCCTTTCGCAACAAGGCCGGGCGCATCACCATCGCCGTGGCCAAGACCGATCCGCTGCACATCATTGTGACCGATAACGGGTCCGGCGTGTCGGCCAACAACCGGGCGAAACTGTTTGACGCCTTCTTTACCACCCATCGCGACACCGGCGGCACCGGTATGGGGCTCGGCATCGTGCGGGCGCTGTTGCGCGCGCATGGTGGCGACATCGCGCTGGAGCAATCGGCAAGCGGGGCAAAATTCCGCATTACCTTGCCCGGATCGGCGCGGCCCGCGGCCTGATCCAGGTTTGATCTGGCCAACGTCGCGCCCCGGCGTCATGGTTCACGGCAAGGTGCCGATCATTTTGGAGCTTCCTGTGGCGACCAACAGCGACCGGTCGATCAGCGGCAGCTGCTTTGAGGCCTGCAATTGCGAGGCAGTCTGTCCGTGCCGGCGTCAAAACGGCGCGCCGGCGGGCCGTTCAACCTATGGCGTTTGCCAATTCATTTTGAGATGGCACATCGGCAACGGCCATTTCGGCGCAGTCGATCTGTCAGGGTCTGATGTCGTCATGGCCGGCTTCTATGACGACGCCGGGGTCGAAGAGCCGTGGGCAGTCAAGCTTTTTGTCGATGATGCCGCTAGTGACGCTCAATGGCAGGCCCAGGAGCGCATCTTTCTTGGCCGGGCCGGCGGCGACATCCTTTTTACCGCCAACATCGCGACCATCCTCGAGGTCAGGCGCGCCGCCATCGCCCTCGACCACCGGACTGGCATGGAAAGCATCAGGATTGCCGGAACGGCCACCTCTTTCGCACTCAGACCAGCGGCTTTCCACGGGATCGTCTCTTGCGGAATTCCCGGCCATGACCATCCGGGAACCGAATATGTCAGTTCGCTGGCAATTGACGATGCGCCACTGCACTGGTCCTACGCGGCACGCTGCGGCTTTGCCACCGAATTTGCCTATCGTGGCTAGCGGTTTGTCGTCGTGATCGCCTTGCCTTCGGCTTGCCGATGCTTTTCATTGGCGCTGGTCCTGGCACGAGGCATCGACAGCAGCAGCCGGCAAGCGATCTTCTGGGGAGGCGTCAAATGAAACTGGTTCGATACGGTGCGCGCGGGGCGGAAAAACCGGGGATGATCGATGGCAACGGTGCCTTGCGCGACCTGGCGGGCGTGGTGCCCGACATCGCCGGGGCGCTTTTGGCCGACCTTGCGCGCCTGCAGAACCTCGACCCCGCCGCCCTGCCGCTGGTGCCGGGCAATCCGCGCCTCGGCGCCTGCGTCGGCGGCGCCGGCAAATTCCTGTGCATCGGGCTGAATTACTCCGATCATGCCGCCGAAAGCGGGCTGAGCGTGCCGCCCGAACCGGTGCTGTTCATGAAAGCGACCTCGGCCATCTGCGGTCCGACCGACCCGATCATTTTACCGCGCGGCGCGCTGAAAACCGACTGGGAGGTCGAACTGGGCGTGGTGATCGGCAAGGCCGCGAAATACGTGTCGCAGGCCGACGCCCTGAACCATGTCGCTGGCTATTGCGTCATCAACGACGTCTCCGAGCGTGCCTTCCAGACCGAACGCTCCGGCCAATGGACCAAGGGCAAGTCCTGCGACAACTTCGGCCCGACCGGCCCCTGGCTGGTGACGAAAGACGAAGTGGCCGACCCGCAGAACCTGTCGATGTGGCTGAAGGTCAACGGTGTGATGCGCCAGAACGGCTCGACCGCGACCATGGTTTACGGCGTCGCTTTCCTTGTCTCCTACCTCAGCCAGTTCTTCACCCTGCACCCCGGCGACATCATCTCGACCGGCACCCCGCCGGGCGTTGGCATGGGCATGAAACCGCCGCAGTTCCTGAAGCCGGGCGATGTGGTCGAACTTGGGATCGGCGGGTTGGGGCAGCAGCGCCAGGATGTGGTGGCGGACCTGTAAGGCGGGATTCATCCCAACAAACGCCAAGCTGGCCGGAATCTGCCGGCCAAGCCTGGCTTCAGCGCAGCAGCGATTCTACTTCTGCAAACTGGCGACAAGGTCCAGCATCGCCGGGGAAAGATCGGTGTGGTGATGCACGATCTTCCACCCGCCGGAATCGCGGCGATAGACGTTGGTGACCCGATGTTCGATGGCAACCTCAGCCCCGGCCATTGTCACCTTCCCGCGCTCGGTACCCAGTTCATAGGCCAGGTCGCCGGTGACCTGAATAGTCTGGTCATCAAGCTTGACCTCGCCCGCTGTCGCCAGCTGCGCAACTTGCGCAAATGATTTCGCAACCGCGTCCCAGCCGGTTTCCCGGCCGCCAATCGGGTGCATGGTCGTGACGGCCGCATCATGCGACCAGATACCGGCCATGGCTCCCGCATCGCCATTGGCCATGCGGTTCAATGCTCCATAGAATTTTCCTGATGCTTCGCGGACTTCGTCTTGTGCTGACATGGATAGTTCTCCTAGCGTCAATGAGACGAGTCGGGCTGCGGGTGACCCGGATACTCGCAAGAATCAGCAGGTTACGCCCCGTTCATGCCACTCAACCAAACTCGCAGCATGTCGCCAGATGGCGTTACTGGCAAGACCGGAGATTTGCGCACATTGCGGTTCAGGCGCCATGCAGCAAAGTCGATCACATCAGGCGGACCTTTCCGGCACCCTGCCGGGGGTTGACAGGGGGATGAAACCGCCGCAGTTCCTGAAGGCCGGAGACGTGGTCGAACCCGGCATTGCCGAGCTGGGGCAGCAACGCCAGGAGTGATGGAGGACGCGTGATGAGCCACAATTTTCTCAGCCGCCTGACCGGTTCCTTCGCTTTCCCGGCGGCGGAAAACCCGACGGTGGCGATGGTCGAGGCCGCCTATGCCCACCACGGCCTCGATATCCGCTACCTCAATTGCGAGGTGCCGCCGGAAAAACTGGGCGATGCCGTCAAGGGTGCGCGCGCCATGGGCTGGATCGGCTTCAACTGCTCGATCCCGCACAAGGTCGCGGTGATCGAACACCTTGACGGGCTGGGTGCCTCGGCCGAGGTGATGGGGGCGGTCAATTGCGCGGTGCTGCGCGACGGCAGGTTCATCGGCGAAAACACCGACGGCAAGGGCTTCCTGCAATCCTTGCGCGAGGTGATTGATCCGGCGGGCAAATCGGTGGTGATGTTCGGGGCCGGCGGTGCGGCGCGGGCGATCGGGGTGGAACTGGCTTTGGCCGGGGCGCAGAGCATCACCGTCGTCAACCGCGATGAAAAGCGCGGGCGCGGCCTGGTTGACCTGCTCAATGGCAGAACCAGAGTGACGGCGGAACTGGCGCTCTGGCGCGGTGATTTTGCCGTGCCAACCGGCACCGATATCGTGGTCAACGCCACCTCGATCGGCCTGTTCCCGGACGTGGATGCGCGACTGGCGCTCGATGTGCAATCCCTGCACCCCGGCATGGTCGTCGCCGATGTCATCCCCAATCCGCCCCGCACCTGGCTGGTGCGCGACGCGCAAGGGCGCGGCTGTCTGGTGCTCGACGGGCTGGGCATGGTGGTCAATCAAGGCGTGATCGGGATCAAATACTGGACCGGGGTGGATGTGGATGCCGGGGTGATGCGGCGGAAGCTGGCGGCGTTGTTCGGCTAGGGCGGGATTCATCCCATTCACCGCATGCCCTGTGGATAACTTTCAGACTTTTCGTCTAGTTGCAGCGCACAATCGCGGTAATTTCGGGTCAATACCGCGATAATTCGGCCAAAAACCGGGTCAAAACCGGCGAATCCCGCGGTTTTTTGCGGTGGCTTTGCCGCGAAATCGTGCTTCGCACCTGCGAAGGCGGGCGCCGATTCGCTTCGCCGTTGCGGCGGCAAGCCGGGGCGAAGCGCCAGAACCGGCCGCCGCTTTCCAGATGGAAACGCCTTAAAATCAGGTTAAGTTCACAAAATCAATGTAACAATATCAACGCATTACCCGGAATTTCACCCGTGAAATCCGTGGGTTTCCAGCAGCGATTTCATCCGCTGCACCGCCAGCTCGGGCCGGTCGAGCACCCGGGCCTGATCGGCCAGACCGAACACCTCGGAATAATGCAAGATCCCGCGTGAAGCCTGCATTCCGAACGGCATGGTGAAGTGATCCTGATGCCCGTTCAGCCAGGCGAGAAACACCACGCCGGCCTTGTAATACTGGGTCGGAGCCTCGAAAATCTTGCGCGAAAGCGGCACCGTCGGGCCGATCAGGGCGCGAAATTCGCCGGCATTTCCCCGCGCCAAAGCCGCCAGTGCGGCCGAAGCAACCGGGGCGATCGCATCAAAAATCCCCAATAAAGCATGGGAATGCCGGGTTCCATCGCCTTCGATCAGCCCGGAATAATTGAAATCATCGCCGGTATAACAGATCACCCCGGCGGGCAGCCGGTTGCGCAGTTCGATTTCACAGGCGGAATCGAGCAAGCTGATCTTGATCCCGTCGATTTTCGCCTTGTTTTCGTTGATGATTTGCAAAACCGTATCCAGCGCCACCGGAAAATCGTCCGAACCCCAATAGCCGGTCAGCGTCGGGTCGAACATCGGCCCGAGCCAATGCAATATCACCTTGTCTTGCGTCTGTTTCAGGATGGTTGCATAGACTTTGGCGTAATCATCCGCCGATTTCGCCGCTGTCGCCAAAGCCCGGCTGGCCATCAGGATCACCCGGCCACCATTTTTCTCAACAAATCCAACCTGTTCTTCATAGCCGGCGATCACATCGTCCAGCGTATCGGCGCGCTGCAGGTGATCCGTCCCGGCACCACAAGCCAGATCGGCACCGGTGACGGTTTTGGCTTCCGCCAATGATCGCCGGATCAATTCCTGCGCCGCAACCCAATCCTGCCCCATCCCCCGCTGCGCGGTATCCATGGCCTCGGCGATTTTGAACCCGAGGCCCCAAAGGTGGTGGCGAAACCGCAGCGTGGCATCCCAATCGATTGCCGGACGGCTCCATGGATCATCGTCGCGCCAGGGATCGGAAACCACATGCGCGGCGGCATAGGCAATGCGATTGAACCCAGGCGGTTCGCCGGTCCGGACCATCGCCGTTCCTGACAGCGCATAATTGGAAACCACGCCACCCCGTGCTGGCAAGGATAGGGACAGGGCCACGACAATCTCCGTTTGGATCGATCCAATTTTGCCTGATTACACCGGTTTCGCGGCAAAAGTCACGCGAATTCGCATTTTGCCTTGACGAATTTGGAACGTTCCAATAAATCCATTGCGATCGGCAGGAGTCGCGCCTTGAACCATGAACGCATCACCGTGATCGACGTCGCCAGGGCGGCAGGGGTGTCCAAATCAACCGTGTCACTGGTTCTGCAAGGTTCGCCGCTGGTCAACAAGTCGACCCGCGAGAAAGTCGCCGCCCGGATTTCGGAACTTGGATATGTTTACAACCGGGCCGCAGCGAATTTGCGTCAGTCACGGTCGAAAATTATCGGCGTCGTCGTCAATGACCTGACCAATCCCTTCTTTGCCGAACTGGCCGTCGGTATCGATGCCGCTGTGCAGGACGCCGGATTTGTCCAATTCCTGGCGCACACCGGCGAAAGCCCCGATCGGCAGAAACAGGTGATCGCCAGCATGCGCGAAAACGGAATCTGCGGATTGATCGCCTGCCCGGCGCGAGGCAGCAAGGCTGACGACTTCAAGCCATTGCTCAACAACAACATTCCGGTGGTCCTGGCGGTCCGCGCCATACCTGCCAGCGGTATTTCCACCGTCCAGTCCGACAATTATTCCGGCGCGTTCAACGCGACGCGGCACCTGCTCGACTTGGGCCACAAACGCATCGCCTTCCTCGGCGGTTTTGCCGATACCAGTGTTTTTGCCGAGCGCTGGACCGGGTATCGCGATGCCCTGTTCGCGGCAATGATCACCCTGGATCCGAAGATGACCGTGGCCTCGATGCCGTCACGGGCAGGCGGTGTCGTTGCGACCGAACGCGTTTTGGCCCTGTCCAATCCGCCAAGCGCGGCGGTCTGCCTGAATGATGCCGTCGCTTTTGGCGTTTGTGACGCGTTGCGGGCGGCGGCTAGGGAACCGGGCCGGGACTTTGCCGTCACCGGTTTTGACGACGTGATCGAAGCCAAATCGGCCGTACCGGCCTTGACGACCGTCACCACCGATCCGCAGGCAATTGGGCGGCGAGCGGCCAAATTGCTGCTCGGGCAAATCGCATCTGGCGCCAAGACCGAACATATCGTCCTGCCTGTCACCCTGACCATCCGGCAGAGCAGCCTGACGGGCGAGGTCCGGGCGTGAGCAAGCTGGTTTCGCCCGCCGAAGCTGCTGACCTGATCCCGGATGGTGCCGTTGTCACGGTTTCATCTTCTTCCGGCCTTGGCTGTCCTGACCTGACGCTGAAAGCGATTGGCGATCGCTTTGAAACCACCGGCCGTCCGCGCGATTTGACCAGCCTGCATCCGATCGCTGCCGGCGATATGAGTGGCATCAAGGGCATCGACCATATTGCAAGACCGGGCCTGCTGAAAAAGATCATCGCCGGGTCCTACCCCTCGGGCCCTTCAAGCGCCGAACCGCCGCTGATCTGGCAGATGATCGGTGCCGACCAGGTGGCGGCCTACAATGTTCCTTCGGGTATCCTGTTCGACATCCATCGCGAGGCGGCGGCACGACGTCCCGGAGTTTTGACCAAAGTGGGTCTGGGCACCTTTGTTGACCCAAGCCAGCAGGGCTGCGCGATGAACGCCTCTGCTGCGGCGGAACCTATTGTTTCCAAACAGCATTTCGACGGCGAAGACTGGCTCTATTTCCGCTCGATCATCCCGCAGGTAGCGATCATCCGGGCAACCACGGCCGATGAGCGCGGCAATCTGACTTACGAGCATGAAGGTTCGACTCTGGGCGGGTTCGATCAGGCGCTGGCCGCGCGCAATAACGGCGGTATCGTGATCGCCCAGGTCAAGCGGCTGGCGCAGAACGGTACCCTGCGTCCGCATGATGTGCGCGTACCGGGTATTCTGGTCGATTATCTTGTGGTTGACCCCGATCAAAAGCAGACCACCCAGACCGATTATGACCCGGCGATTTCTGGCGAGATATTCCGGCCCTTGTCCAGTTTCCGGTTGCCGGAATTCAATATCCAGAAAGTCATTGCCCGTCGGGTTGCCCGGGAATTGCAAGCCGGATCGGCGGTCAATCTGGGTTTTGGAATTTCGGCAAACGTGCCGCGGATTTTACTCGAGGAAGGCCTGCACGGCGCCGTGACCTGGGTGATCGAACAGGGCCCGGTGGGCGGGGTGCCCTTGCTCGATTTTGCCTTCGGCTGCGCGGCGAATGCCGAGGCCTTTGTGCCCAGTCCGCATCAGTTCACGTACTTTCAGGGCGGTGGCTTTGACGCTTCGCTGCTGTCGTTTCTGGAAATCGGCCAGGATGGATCGGTGAACGTCTCGCGCCTCGCCTTGCGCCCGCACGTTACCGCCGGGGCCGGCGGGTTTGTCGATATTACCGCCCGGGCGAAAAAGATTGTGTTCTCGGGCATGTTCAACGCCGGGGCGAAGGTGAATGTTGCTGATGGCAAAGTGGTGGTCGAGAAGGAAGGCAAGCTAAAAAAACTGGTCAAGGCCGTCGATCACATCACCTTCTCGGGGCCGAGAGCAATCGAGCAAGGGCAGGACATCAGCTATGTGACAGAACGCTGCATCATGGTGCTGCGATCCGCCGGCGTAACCCTGACAGAGATTGCGCCGGGAATCGACTTGCAGACCCAGATACTGGATCAGGCCGAGTTTCCGCTGATCGTGTCTGACGAATTGAAAGTCATGGATAAGGCATTGTTCATTGACGAACCAATGGGCCTGAAACTGGCCGAGCGGCAGCCAAGGCGGTTGGCATGAGCGACGACCGGATCCAGGTTTCCGCCGATGGCTCAATTGCCATCATCACGATAGCGCGGCCCGAAAAGTTGAATGCTTTTGATATCGGCATGCTGAAGGCTCTGGCTGCTGCTTGCGACGCGGTGGAGATCAACCGTGAGGTGCGGGTTGTGATCGTAACCGGCGCAGGCAAGGCCTTTTCTGCCGGGGGCGATATCAAAGCCTGGGGGGCGATGGCCGCCAACGAGTTCGGCCATGAATGGGTCCGGTTCGGGCACCGGGTCTTCGAGCGGCTGGCGGGTCTGCGGATGCCGGTCATTGCCGCCATGAATGGTCACGCCTTGGGCGGCGGGCTGGAACTCGCGGCCTGTGCCGACATCCGGATCGCTGAAAGCCACATCAGGATCGGCATGCCCGAGACCGGCCTCGGAATGGTGCCAGGCTGGTCGGGGACGCAGCGGCTTGTGCTGCGGTTCGGGGCGCAGAACGTGCGCAAGATGGTGCTTGGCGGCGCGATATTCAGCGCCGGACATGCGGCCGGACTGGGAATTGTCGATCATCTTGCCCCGTCGGGCAGTTCCCTGGCCAAAGCGGTTGAAATCGCCGGAACCATTGCCGCCCGCAGCCCGGTGGCGCTGGAAATATCCAAGCTGATGATTGCGGTTTCAAGCGGTGAAGATAACGGCGTCGCGGTTGAGGCACTCGGCTCGATGCTTGCGGCCAAAACCGGTGACCGGGCCGAAGGCGTTTCGGCCTTTACCGCCAAACGACCAGCAGCATTCAGGGGCGAATGGTGACGCGCCCGGTTGCGCTTGTCACCGGCGGAAAGCGTGGTATCGGACGCGGTATCGCCCTGGCACTGGCGCAAGCCGGGTTTGATCTGGCGCTGACCGATCTGGACGCCGACGCCGGGTCAATGACCGACCTTTTGGCGCATGGGATCAAAGTTCTCTATCTGCAATCCGATCTTTCCGACCATTCAAGGCACGCGGCGGTGGTCGCAGCGGTTTGCGCAGAATTTGGAACGTTCCAAATTTTGGTGAACAACGCTGGCATCGGCAGCCCGGTGCGCGGCGATTTCCTCGATTTGACCGCAGCAAATTTTGACATGGTTCTGCATACCAACCTGCGCGGCACCGTGTTTTTCACCCAGGCAGCGGTGCGCCGCATGCTGGAGGCGGCAGATACCGCCAACCGGGCGATTATCAACATCACTTCGGTTTCGGCGGAAATGACGTCGCCGGAAAGGCTGGAGTACTGTCTGTCGAAAGCCGCGCTTTCGGCATTCAGCAAAGGCCTTGCCCTGCGGTTGGCCGCAACCGGCATCGCCGTATTCGAACTGCGCCCCGGCATCATCGAGACCGGGATGACGGCCGCCGTCAAGGACGCATACGATGCCCGGATTGACGCTGGTCTGGTGCCGCAAAGACGCTGGGGGCAACCGTCGGACCTTGGCAGCATCGTTACCGCGATTGCCAGCGGTGCCTTCGGATTTGCCACCGGCAGCATTATCAACGCCGATGGAGGGCTGTCGATTGCCCGGTTATGACTACATCATCGCCGGCGGCGGCTCGGCGGGCTGCGTGCTGGCGGCGCGCCTGAGCGAAGATCCGGCGGTGACAGTTCTGTTGCTGGAGGCGGGGGGAACCGACCGGCATCCGCTGTATGCCATGCCGGCCGGTTTTGCCAAGATGACCAAGGGCATGGGGTCGTGGGGTTGGGAAACCGTGCCACAAAAGCACATGAACAACCGGATATTGCGCTATACCCAGGCCAAGATCATTGGCGGCGGGTCGACGATCAATGCCCAGCTTTACGCGCGCGGCAACCGGGCCGATTATGATCTTTGGGCCAGCGCGGACGGTTGCACCGGCTGGGATTACCGCTCGGTTCTGCCCTATTTCAAACGTGCCGAGGATAATCAGCGCTTCAATGACGACTATCATTCCTACGGTGGGCCGCTGGGGGTTTCCATGCCGGTATCGGCATTGCCGATCTGCGACGCCTTCATCCGGGCCGGCGCGGAACTCGGCATCCCGCACAACCCCGACTTCAACGGCAAACAGCAAGCCGGACTGGGGTTCTATCAATTGACCCAGAAGGACCGGAAACGGTCCTCGGCGGCAACCGGCTATCTCAAGCCAAATTTGGAACGTTCCAATCTAACGGTGCGCACCGGGGCGCGGGTGTTGCGGGTGCTGGTGGGGAAAGGCCGCGCGACCGGGGTCGAAATCGCGGTGGCAAACGGGATCGAGACGATCAGCGCCGGGCGCGAGGTGATTGTGTCCTCGGGGGCGATCGGCTCGCCGAAACTGCTGCTGCAATCGGGCATCGGCCCGGCGGATCACCTGAAATCGCTCGGTGTTCCGGTCGTCCATGATTTGCCCGGGGTCGGCGGCAATCTGCAGGACCATCTCGACCTGTTCGTCATCGCCGAATGCACCGGCGACCATACCTATGACGGGGTGGCGAAGTGGTACCGCACCATCTGGGCCGGGCTGCAGTATCTTCTGTTCAAATCCGGCCCCGTCGCCTCGAGCCTGTTTGAGACCGGCGGGTTCTGGTATGCCGACCCCGACGCCCGCTCACCCGATATCCAGTTTCATCTCGGCCTTGGATCGGGCATCGAGGCCGGGGTGGCGCGGCTGAAAAATGCCGGTGTCACCCTCAATTCGGCCTATCTGCATCCGCGCTCGCGCGGCACCGTAAGGCTTGCCTCGCCTGACCCCGGCAAGGCCCCGCTGATCGACCCGAACTACTGGTCCGACCCGCATGACCGGGCAATGTCGCTGGAAGGTTTGCGTTTGGCCCGCGAGATTTTGCAGCAGCCAGCCCTGCGGCCATTCGTGCTGGCCGAGCGGTTGCCGGGACCGGACCTGACCAGCGACGCCGAATTGTTTGCCTATGGCTGCGCCAATGCCAAGACCGACCATCACCCGGTCGGCACCTGCAAGATGGGCAGCGGCGCGATGGCGGTTGTCGGACTTGACCTGAAAGTGCATGGGCTTGACGGGCTGCGGGTCTGCGATGCCTCGGTGATGCCGCGGGTGCCGTCGGGCAACACCAACGCGGCGACGATCATGGTGGGCGAGAAGGGGGCGGATCTGATCCGTGGCTACGACCCGCTGCCAGCGGCGATTTTCGGCCATGAGCGCAACGATACCAGACCGCGGGCACGGTCGAACATCAGTTAGGGAAAGTCATGATCCG
This sequence comes from Paracoccaceae bacterium, assembly GCA_043736475.1. Classification (GTDB taxonomy): domain Bacteria; phylum Pseudomonadota; class Alphaproteobacteria; order Rhodobacterales; family Rhodobacteraceae; genus JANMOK01. The sequence goes on along the minus strand of JAYTCN010000138.1, from coordinate 9,955 downwards.
CCACTGTGTTTTCATCCGGTTCAAACCGTCGTTCACCCGCGCCGAACGGAAGACGATTTTCGCCGAAATCTCGGCGTTGAAAGGTCGCCTGCCTGGCCTTTTGGCGGTTCATACCGGCACCAATGTCAGCCCGGAAACCGGTATGGACAAGGGTTTTGCGGAAGGGTTCATGGTCGACTTTGCCGGTGTGGCGGCGAGCGAGACCTATCAAAACGACCCGGCGCACAAGGCAACAGGCGCCAAAATCGTCGCGGCCGCCGAAGGCGGGCTGGCGGGCATCCTGGTGTTTGATCTGGTGGTCGCGGGTTAGGCGGTGCAAGACCCGCGCCCATTTCTGGTCGCGCTGTTTGAAACAGCCGTTGCCGCCGCCGATCCGTTGCAGGCGATCAAGGCCCATCTGCCGGTACGGCCCAAGGGGCGGACGATTGTGGTGGGTGCAGGCAAGGCCGCCAGTCAGATGGCGGCGGCGTTTGAAACCTTGTGGGACGGGCCGTTGAGTGGCGTGGTCGTCGCCCGTCACGGGTCGATCGCCGGTTGCCAGCGGATCAAAGTGCTGCAATCGGCGCATCCGCTGCCCGACGCGGCGGGACTGGCCGGATCGGCGGCGCTGTTGAACGCGGTGGCCGGGTTGACGCCCGACGATCTGGTGGTAGCGCTGGTTTCCGGCGGCGGTTCGGCGCTGTTGCCCGCGCCACCTGCCGGCCTGACGCTGCAAGACGAAATCGCGGTGAACCGGGCACTGTTGGCCGCCGGCGCGCCGATATCGGCGATGAACACGATTCGCAAACACCTCAGCCGGATCAAGGGCGGTCGGCTGGCGGCGGCGGCGTTTCCGGCGAAAGTGGTCAGTCTGATCGTGTCCGACGTGCCGGGTGACATTCCGGCTTTCGTCGCTTCCGGCCCGACGGTGCCCGACGCAAGCACCGTCCAGGATGCCCTGGCGCTGATCCGGCGTTATCGGCTGGTGCTGCCAGCACCGGTGCTGGCGCATTTGGCCGGGCCTTTTGCGGCGGCCCCGCAACCGGATGATCCGGTCTTTGCCAGGAATGAGCACCACATCATCGCCTCGGCGAAACTGGCGCTGGCAGCGGCGGCGCATGCGGCGGGCAAGGCTGGAATCGACGCGGTGGTCCTGTCCGACGCGCTGGAGGGCGAGGCGCGGCTGCTGGGTGCGGAGCATGCGGATCTGGTGCGGACCTATCGCGGCAAAAGGCCGGCAGTCGTGCTTTCCGGCGGCGAAACCACGGTGACTTTGGCCGGATCAAAGCCGGGCAAGGGCGGGCGGAACAGCGAATATCTGCTGGCTTTTGCCCTCGGGATTGCCGGGCTGACCGGTATTTCGGCGCTGGCCGCCGATACCGACGGCATCGACGGGTCGCAAGACAATGCCGGGGCGTTCGCCGATGGTGCAAGTATCGCCCGGATGCGGGCTGCCGGGGTTGATCCGGCTGCACTTTTGGCCGGGCACGATGCCTGGTCAGCGTTTTCGGCCAGCGATGATTTGTTCGCTCCCGGCCCGACCGGGACCAATGTCAACGATTTTCGGGCGATCTTGTTGGAATAGACGTCGGGCAGGCCTTGCATTGCGCAATGCGCACCTGGTCAGTCGCGACCGGATTTGCGCTGCAACGGAACCGAATTTCGCGGTTGAGACCATGCAACCGGGAAATCCGTTCCGCCCAAGGTTTCCCGCCAGCTGCCGGTCAAAGCACGAAATCGCCTGCGATCAGGGCGAAGCGCCCGGACAGGACAAACTGGAACTCCGCTGCTGAATCGGTGTCGGTGTTGCCGCTGATGATCGTGTCGTTGCCCGAATAGGCGTATCTCAGCTGGCCCGAAGCCGTGAAAGCGGCGCCGCCAATCCAAGCGAATGCCTGATTGCCGCTGGTGCCAATACGGGCGTCAAGATCGGAAAGGTCGATGACATCGACATCAAGCTGGAAGTCGGTGATGCGGTCACGCGCCGAGGTCGGCAGCGAATCCGACAATGCATTGAAATGGAATTCATCAAAGCCCGTCCCGCCCGTCATCAGGTCATAACCGGATCCGCCAAACAGTCTGTCGTTGCCGGTGCCGCCAATCAGCCGGTCATTGCCGATGCCGCCGAGCAAATTGTCGTTGCCAGCGCCGCCAGTCAGCGAATCGGCATAGCGCGAGCCAAACAGGGTATCGGCATAAGCCGTGCCAGTTTGCGTTTTGGCACCGCCATTCGAATAGATGAAGTCGGCCGCAATCAGTTCGGCCGTCGCGACACCAGCAATCGTCAGGTAATGATTGTAGCCGCCATAAGTCGCATTGAACGACGCGCTGCCGGTGCTGTCATTTCCGATCAGCGCCTTGATCTGGCTGAAGTCGCTGATAGCCCAAAGACTGACGTCGACTCGGTCGAGGTCAAATTGAAAGTCGCCAATCCAGTCGTCGCTTGAGCCGGTGCCGCGGATACTTATGGCGAAACGGTCATTTCCGGTGCCACCCCAAAGATCATTCACGCCAAGGCCTCCGGCAAGGTAGTCATTGCCGGTGCCGCCGTACAATACGTCGTTACCAGCGTTACCAAAAATTCGGTCGTCGCCGCCGTAACCGTAAATGGTGTCCCCAAAGGACGTACCGTTGATAGTCTCGGAATAGTTGTGTCCATAAATAGTAGCCATTGCTGATTACTCCCCGATGGCAAATGCTGATGAAACAACAATCCTTGGACAAGTTGGTTCCCGACCGGCGACAATCAAGAAACATCCCGGTCACAAGACCGCCACTGGTCCGGCAGCACGGCGTGATGTTCGGGCGTTGGCAAGGGGATCGGCCAACTGGCCAGACTTTGCGTTCAAATCATGCCGGTGCTGACCCGGCCCGAAACGCGAAGGCTGTCCAAATTGAAATCAGCAAGCAGCTTTGTCCCTATTTGTCGCCGTTCAATGTGCGGACCTGCTCGCTGGTATGAAGGCAAAGCCGCACCGGCGGCCGCGTTTGGGGTCTCGCCGCTGATGCCAGCCAGACCTACCCGATTATGGCCAAATTCCCGAGTGCCCGCTGAATCCCCGCATGGGCCTTCTCGTTGCGCTGAACCATGAGCGCCTTGGCTTCCCCGGATGCCTTGTCCGGGTGGCCGGCATCGAAAGGCGGCGACGGGTCGTATTCGATGCCGAGCTGGATGGCCTTCGCGACCTCCGCTCCGGCAAGTTCGGCGACGATGCGGAACGCGAAATCAATTCCCGACGTGACGCCGCCCGAGGTGAAGACGTTGCCGTCGCGCACGACCCGCGCCTTTTCGTGACGGGCGCCGACCAGGGGCAGCAGGTCGGTGTAGGCCCAATGCGTCGTCGCCCGGCGCCCCTGCAGCAACCCGGCTGCACCAAGAAGAAAGGCCCCCATGCAGACAGAGGTTACGTATTCCGCGCGCCCGCCATGGTGGCGGATGAAATTGACCGTCTCGGTATCAGCGAGGGCGTCCACAACCCCGGCGCCACCGGGCAGGCAAATCAGGTCGAGCGGGGGACAATTGTCGAAGGTGCAGGTCGGCACGATACCGAGACCACGGTCGCTCGCAACCGGCAGCATGGTTTTCGCGATAACGTGGGTTCGCGCTTGCGGGAACCTGCTGGGAACCGCGATCGAGGGCGGCGTTGCCAGCCGGCACAGAACTTCAAACGGGCCGGTGAAGTCGAGTTGGGTGATTCCCGGAAAGATCACGAAGCCGATGTTGAAATCGGACATGCCACATTCTCCCCGGAAGGCCGCGAGCGCGGGTTTGGCGAAGTGGAGATTATCGCATTTGGTGAAAATGTTGGCAACGGGGCGGCGCCAAACGGCGCGCAGCCCGATCTTGGAAGCTACATGTCGTGGGCGCAACCGAAGAGATTCGCCCCCCTGGCCTCTGCCTTCGGAAGGCAAGAGCGGACAATGGCATGCAGCGTCACGAATCGAATTATTCCCACATTTTCAATCGATTTGGCGGCAGTGAATGCCAAGAACCGCCATTGATGCCCGCCAAAATTGTTGCCGGATTTCCGCAATGGTTGCGCTGGTTTCGACCGCGGACGATACCAGGCCCGACCTATTTCACGGCGAGCACGCCCGATGGGGCGACATGTGGGTCGCAATCGGGCCGGTAAAGCTGGTCGTCGCCCTTCACCGGTGGCGGAACATCAAGGGGCACGTCGGCAGACGGTTTGAAATCCGGCTGTCGCGCCGCGAATGATCGCATCACCGTATCCGGTCGGTCGCGGCCATTTCCGCCTGTCCGGCTTGCTTCGACCTTCGACCTGTTATCACCCGGAGTTGTTCGACATTAATGGGCAACCGGCGGCGGATGGCCGTCATGGGTCGACTGGTAGCTTTCGATCTCGGCCTCCAGCTCGGCCATATGCTCGCCGCCCGCCATCAGGTCGGTGATTTCCTCGCGGGTCTTTTCGCCCTTGCGGAAATCGGCGGCGATGGCGCCGCGGATCAGCACGGCAAAGTGGTCGCCGACGGCCATGGCGTGCATGACCTGATGGGTGATGAAGATCACCGCCAGACCCCGGCGCTTGGCCTCGTTGACGATGCGCAGAACGTGGCTGGCCTGCTTGACGCCAAGGGCTGCCGTCGGTTCATCGAGGATCAGCAACCGGGCGCCAAAGTGGACGGCACGGGCGATGGCCAGCGACTGCCGCTCGCCGCCGGACAGGCCGCCAACCAGGCGGTCGCCGTCGTCGATCCGGGTGATCCCAAGCCCCTGGACGGCCTTGACCGCAATATCGTTGGCGCGCCTGCGGTCATAGATCTTGAACGGGCCCCAGCCTTTGGTCGGCTCGACGCCGACAAAGAAGGACCGGCCGATCGACATCAGCGGAAAGGTACCGCCAAACTGGTGGACGGTGGCAATCCCGAGATCCGATGCATCGCGCGGGCTGGCAAAGGTCACCGGCTTGCCGTCCAGCTCGATCGTGCCGCTGGTGGGGGTGTGAACACCCGACAACAGCCGGATCACGGTTGACTTGCCGGCACCGTTGTCGCCGAGCAGGCACAAGGCTTCGCCGGCACGCAGGTCGAGATTGATGTCGTGCAGAACGTCGATCGGACCGAAGCTTTTGCTGATTCCCTTCAGCGACAGGATCGGTGCATTCATCACCTGGCTCCGGTTTTCCTGGGCGTATAGGACAGCGCCATTTTGCGGAAGGTGTTGTTCATCAGCACCGCCAGCAGCAGCAGGACACCGATGATCAGGCTGGCCCAGTTGGCGTCAAAGCCGGTGTAATAGATGCCTTGGGTCACAATCGCAAAGGTCAGCGTTCCCAGCACGATGCCAAACACCGAGCCATAACCGCCGGTCAACAACACGCCGCCGACCACGACCGAGATGATGGCGTTGAAGATATAGGATTGGCCCGCCGAAACCTGGGCAGAATTGTAAAGGATGGCTTGCGACAGGCCGACAAAAGTGGCGCTGACGCCGCTGCACATGAACAGCAGGATCGTCAATCGCTCGGTCGGGATGCCGGCGTTACGGGCAGAGACCTTGTCGCCGCCCATCGCGAGAATCCAGTTGCCGTAACGGCTGAAGTGCAGGATGAAGCCAAAGAACAGCGCCGCCCCGATCCACCAGAAGATGGTCACCAGATAGATGCCGCCGATGAAATGACCAAGCAGCCACTTGGCCTCTGGTCCTGCCTTGATGGCAACGCTGGTGGTGCCGGTGATCAGCACGGACAGGCCGAGCAACAGGCCCGCCACGGCGAACAGGGTGCCCAGGGTGACAATGAACGAGGGCACCGCGGTGCGGACCACCAGCACCCCGTTGATGAACCCGACCAATGCGCCAAGCGCCAAAGCAGCGGCGATCCCAAGCAGGATCGGCAGTTGAAAATGACCGGAAATGATGGCGATGGTCATGGAACCCGCCGGGATCAGGGAGCCGATGGAGATATCCAACTCGCCGGCGATCATCAAAAGACCGATCGGAATCGCGATGATGCCAAGCGCCGCCGCGACGTTCAGCCAGCTCGCCGCACCCGTCAGGGATGCAAAGTTGCTGCCGCCGAAAATCGCGAAAAAGATGAAGACGGCGACAAGTCCAAGAAACGAGCCTGTCTCGGGTCGGCGCAAGAGGCTGCCCAATGAGAAGTGTTGGGTTTGACTGTCCATGAGAGACTCCTCGAATTGGGATTAAGCCGCCGCAGTACGCTAGCACGCTAGCACGGTTTCACGGCGGCATGCTAATTCCAAACCGGCGTTCCGCTCAAGACTGCCAGGATGGTTGTCCGGCCCAATTGCTATCTTTTGGGCCGGACAAGTTCGATGTGACGTTAGCGGGTGCCAGCCGCAACGCCCGCCAAGGTTGCATCGACGTTGGCGGCATCGACGATGCCCGGTCCGGTCAGAATCTCGCGGGTCGGAACTTTCAGACCGAAGTTGACACGGCCATTGAGAATCGCCACCGCCAGATAACCCTGCAGATAACCTTGCTGGTCAATCGCAAACATCTGCTCGCCGGATTTGATATTGTCCAGAACCGTCTGGTCCATGTTCATCCCGCCCAGCTTGACCCTGTCGCCGGCGCTTGCCTGCGCAATGGCCGCTGCGGCGCTGACGGCGTCCTGGTTGCCGATTGTATAGACGCCGGTGACATCGGTGTGTTCCGTCACATAGGCCGCGACAGCCTGGGAGACGGCGGTCGAGTCGCCAAAGGTGGACGACGGCAGCGGCAATTGCTCACCGGTTCCGCCTGCCGCCGTGATGGCTTCGATCAAGCCTTTGCACTGCGCCTCCAGATTGGCAACGCCCGGAAGTGTGTTGACGCATACGACCTTCATCTGGCCATGGCTGCCGAAATATTCGCCAGCGGCATACCCGGATTGATAATCACCGCTCCCGATATAGTTCATGGCACCCAGACGATCGGCGGCTTCAAGGCCACCGGCGTTGTAGATGATCAACGGAATGCCCGCTTCCACCACGGCCAGGAAGGCCTCATCCATCGCTTCGGGAACCCAGTTCGGGCCGACGATCGCATCCGCACCCTGGCTGATCGCGTTGCGGATCAGGTTGGCCGCATCGGCGCCAAGATTGTCATAGTTCTGCGGTCCGAGCCAGGTGACCGAGCCGCCCTGTTCTTCTACCAATTTGCCGGCGTCTTCGGCACCGCGCTTGACGATCGACCAGAATGTGTCATCCGCCTTGCCGCCGATGACAAAGATATCTGCCCCCTCGGCAATCGCCGCCGTCGCACCGACGGCCAGAATCGCCGAGGCGATGGCTGTCCGCAGGAATTTGGTGGTCATTTTCATTGTCGTTTCCTCCCTTTTGAGGTTTGATCCTCGTTGTTAAGTTTAGTTTTCGGCCCTTGGACGCTGCCTTTTGACAAACCCAAGGGCCGAAACACTGTCGTTGATTACCGGAAACCGGCAGCGGCGCCGGCGATTGTCGCATCGACGTTGGCCGCATCAACAATGCCCGGACCGGTCAGGACCGGAGCGGAAGCGATGGCGGTGCCAAAAAGGGCATAGGCGTCCGACATCGTCACGGCGAGGAAGCCCTGCAGCCAGGGCTGTTGGTCAACCGCGAACAGCTGGGTGCCTGCCTTGATACGGTCCAGACCGGCCCCATCCATGTCGAACGAGGCAAGTTTGACCGTGGCGGCCATGCCGGCCTGTTCGATCGCGGTGGCAGCAGAGTTGGCATCACCGGCAGAGATGGTGATGACGCCGGTGATCGTCGGGTCTTTCAGCAAGGTTGCCTTGATCGCTTCGGCAACCGCAGTCGGGTCACCGAACGACGAGGCCGGCAGCGGCAGCTGGTTCGACACGCCACCCTCGGGTGTGATGCCGTCCGACACGCCGCGGCAGCGGTCTTCAAGATTCTGCGCGCCCGGAACCGTGTTGACGCAGATCACGTTCTTCGCTTCATGGGTGCCGAAATAAGCGCCTGCTGCCAGACCGGCGGGATATTCTTCGTTGCCGATGTAGTTGATCGCGCCCAGCTCCTTGGCTTTGTCGCCACCACCGGAGTTATACAGCATCACCGGAATCCCGGCGTCCATGGCAGCCTTGATCGCTTCGTCTTGCGAATCCGGAACCCAGTTCGGCACCGCGATGACCGAGGCCCCTTGCGAGATCGCGGTGCGGACAAGGTTGGCCGCGTCGCCGCCGATGTTGTCGTAGTTCTGCAGCATCAGGTAGGTCACCGTGCCGCCGTGCGCTTCGACGACCATGGTGGCGTCGTCGATGCCTTTTTTGACCTTGGCAAAAAACGGATCGTCCGCCTTGCCGCCGACAACGGCAATGTTGACGCCCTGGGCAAAGACAGCCGTAGCACTTACTGCCATCGCCGAGGCTATGAGTGCCGCCTTCAGGATATGCTTCGTGGACTTCATTTCTTCCTCTCCTCCTCGTTGCCACCTTGCGGCGGATTCAAATTTGCTTTGAATTCTGTGGTGTTGCCTATCGGCCGGCGTTCATCTTGGCCGCCCGGCGCTGAAACCTTGCGTCCATGCGCGCCTCGCCTTCCTTGCTGCCGTCGTGCCAGGTGCCGAACCAGCGGTCGAAAGGCATCAGCCCGTCGGCATAGTTCACCTCGAAATACTTGTGGTGCAGGTAGTGCACGTAGGCGTGCGAATCGACGGCCGCATTGTCGCCGGTTTCGATCTTTTCGAACCCGATATGGCCAACGACGGCGCCGGTTCCGGTGACCTGCAAATGATAGAGCATCAGCAAGGGATGCGAGGGCAGAACCAGATGGATCAGGATGTCGGACCAGTAGAGAAGGTGTTCGACCGGGTGCATCGACAGCGACGACCAGGGCGACGGATTGACCGAGTTGTGATGCACCGAATGGACCCATTTATACAGGATCGGCACATGGATCAGCCGGTGAATGCAGTAGAAATGCGCCTCGTGAAACATCGGGATCAACAGGCCGAGCGCGATCAGTGCCCAAGGGTGCTCGGCAAATGTCGTCCAGGGCCCCCAGCCATGCGCCCAGGCATAGAGCATGCCAACCTCATAGGCGGACCAGACCGGCAGACCGGTGCCAAAGCAACGGATCATGTTGTCGATGTTCTGGCTCTTGAACATGAACACGTCCGACTTCTTGTCGGCCGGGAACAGTGCATTGAATTTGAACCGCGCGCCCTGTTTGCGCTGGACATAAAGCCGCAATTCCAACAGCCCGTAGAAAAGAAAGACCAGGGCCGAATTGCGCAGCCAGATGTAGACGATCCACGGCCAGTCCAGCGTCTGCATGGTTTCCCTGGACGGGGTCAGAAACATCCAGATCACCAGCCCGATGACCATGAACATCGCGTTCCACGGCAAAAAGTAATGCGGCAGCCATTTCAGGAATTTCAGCGGTCGTACCGGCCAGACAAAGACGGGTGCCGATTCCAGCGCGGCACCGGGTTTGTAATCGCCGCGTTTGTTGTGGGTTCCGAATTTCAGATCGTCCATCGCGCCTCGCTTTCGCCGTTACGTTGGTGCCAACTTTGTTGCTGCCCGGTCTGGCGCTGCGCCTCGCTGCCGCGACTCGAACGGATTTTCATACCGTCGGTCGACAATCCGGCATATTCATTTCATGCGGAATGAAACATTTTCATTCATATACCGCAAAGTTCACTGGTGCATAAATGAAAGAATCTTTCATTAGCCCGTCAGCTCCGTATTGGTTGTTTCCCGTCCGCCGGGTTCTACCGCGCCCGGTTTGGACGGATGTGCAGATGTCATGTTCCTAGCGCGGCCTGACATGGTGTCGCATTAGCATAGTTGATTGAAAACAATCAAGCTGCTGCGGCGATCCCGGCGATCAATTCTTAAAGGTTTGAATTAATGCATGAAAGTAACGGCCGAAATCGTATCACATTACACGATGTCGCCGAGCGCGCCGCGGTTGGCAGCGCGACAGTCGACCGGGTGATCGATGAACGCGGCAATGTCAGCGATGCGGTCCGGCGCCGGGTTTTGCAAGCAGCGCGCGAACTCGGTCT
>JAYTCN010000137.1:0-1960 GCA_043736475.1 Paracoccaceae bacterium | reverse complement strand
CTCCTCCTCTTTAATTTGTTCGTGCGCCGTTTTTGCTTGTTTTTTAGTTAGCCCAGCCTGGTTTGCCCAGCCGTGCAACGCCCGATTGTTATAGATTTAGCCAGTCGAGTCCATCGGAGCCGCTGTGCACTGCAAACAGAAAGGCCCGCACGCGCGGGCCTTTCTGCCGAGTCACCGGTTCCGCCTACTTCTGCCCAGCCTTGACGCGGGTCACGTAGAGGGTCAGCAAGCCCGCGGCCATCAGGGATGCCGCCAGTACCAGCAGCGCCAGCGCCATGTTTTGCGTCGTGTCCCGAATCTTGCCGACGATGTAGGGGCTGACGTATCCGGCCAGATTGCCGATCGAGTTGACCAAGGCAATGCCTGCAGCGGCGGCGGTGCCGGAGAGAATGGCGGTGGGCAGCGACCAGAAACAGCTGACCGCGGACATGGTTCCCGCCGTGGCGATGGTCAGGAAGAAGATTCCCGTCCATCCGGAGATTCCGGGTATAGCGCTCGCAGCGAAAGCCGCCGAGCCGATGATCGCTGCGCTCGCCACATGCCAGCGGCGTTCGCCGGTCTTGTCAGAGTGCTGTCCATTAATCACCATCGCGACCGCCGCAATACCCCACGGGATCATTGAGATCAGGCCGATCTCCCAAGAATCCGTGGTGATGGTTTCCTTGATGATCTGGGGCAGCCAAAACGATATGCCGTACGTGCCCATGACAATGCCAAAATAGACGACGCTGAAGATCCACACCGCTGGTATCTTGAACGCATCGCTGAAGCTGTGGTGTGTGTGCCCCTCAGCGCGCTTTAACTTTTCTTCCTCCTCAAGGCGCTGGCTGATCAGCGCCTTTTCCGGGTCGGTCAGCCATTTCGCCTTCTGCGGTCCATTGTCGAGCACAAAAAGCACCAGAATGCCGACTACCACCGAAGGGATGCCCTCGAGCAGATACAGCCACTGCCAGTTGGCCAGGCCGTAGACGCCACCCATCGTCTGCATGATCCAGCCGGACACGGGTCCGCCGAACACGCCGGCGAGCGCGACCGCAGTCATGAACATCGCCACCATGCGCGCGCGATGGGTGCGGGTGTACCAGTAGGTCAGATACAGGATGATGCCGGGGAAAAATCCCGCCTCAGCCACGCCCAGGAAGAATCGAAGCACATAGAACGTCGTCGCGCTGTTGGTAAACATCATGCAGGAGGAAATCACGCCCCACATGATCATGATCCGCGCAATCCAGATTTTGGCACCAATCCTCTGCAGCAGCACATTCGACGGCACTTCGAAGAAAAAGTAACCGATGAAGAACATGCCTGCACCAAGTCCGTAAACGGTCTCGGAAAAGCCGAGGTCCGCCTGCATCTGCAGCTTGGCGAATCCGATGTTGACGCGGTCGAGATAGGCAAGGATGTAACATAGGAACAGGAACGGGATCAGACGCCACGTCACCTTGCTGTATGTGGCTTCTTCAAACTCCGGGGAAAATGTGCTGGCCACCTGAATCTCCTCTCAATTGTCATAAGTTCTGAAATCCGGTTCTGAAATCCGCGCGCCCCTATTCTAGCAGGCGAAACGGCCCAATCTCGACCGTGCAAGGGGGCAGCCACGCCGCGCACACTATTGCGCCAGGGATGGTCTGTCCGCGCCCCGGACCTCGAATCGAACCTGGTCGATCTCGACCCCGTCGCGATCGACGAGGCCCAACTCGTGATGGCCCGGCCGCGGGCTCCAGAATACCGCTTGGCCGGTGCTGCCGGCGTCTTCCCCGTCCAGGCGCCAGCGATAAGCCCCCGCCCCGGCGGACGCCAGGAAACGTACGCGTTGCACAGCGTCCGGAATATCCGGGTCGAGTGCAATGATGGTTCCATGGCCCGGGTAGGAGATGTTCGCGCGATTCGCTGCGGAGGACTTCGCGGCAACCTGCGACGTCTGCGTTCCCGCCAGAAACAGCTCGCTCCTTGCCGGTTC
>JAYTCN010000136.1:0-4710 GCA_043736475.1 Paracoccaceae bacterium | reverse complement strand
GGAATATCTTGAAGAAAGAGCATGGCTCATCGAAGTGAGGCCCGCGAGTGGTTGTCGCGGGCCTCGTTCATTTATCCGGAACTGTGTTCCAGATATAGCTGGGTCAATGCCACCATCAGGCTTAGGGCCATCAGGATGATTGCCAACAGTCGATATCTTGAAGAATTCACATGCCTCACCGCCTTTAGCCGCAAAATTTGCGGTGGAGCGAGGGTAGCGAGCGATGGTTAACCAAGGATGGCGATGCCGCGCCGCCGATGGGTTTCGTTGTTGAAATGTTAGGGAATTGGGCTTAGGTTGGCCGCACCTAGAAGGTTGAGCATCGCTCATCAAATTGAGGCCCGCGAGTCGATTTTGCGGGCCTCGTTCGTATTACCCGGAACGATGTTCCAGATAGAGTTGCAGCAGGGTCGCCATGAGATCAAAGGCCGTCAGCACGATTGGATACAACCGGTACCTAGCGGGTTTCACATCACTCACCTCCTTTCCGCGATTGAATTGCGGAGTGGTGAGGTTAGGGCGTTTTGGTTAATTGATGGTGAGGGGCTTCACATAAACCCCAGTTCCAGCCGTGCTTCATCTGACATCATCTGCATGCCCCATTGCGGTTCCCAGACGATCTCGACGTTGACGGTCTTGACGCCGGGCAGGGGTTCGATGGCTTCGGCGACCCAGCCCGGCATTTCGCCGGCGACGGGGCAGCCGGGGGCGGTGAGGGACATCTGGATGCCGACGTCGCCCTCGGTGGAAATGTCGATGGTGTAGACCAGGCCGAGGTCATAAATATTGACCGGAATTTCCGGGTCATAGACCGACCGGCAGGCCCCGACGACGCTGTCATAAAGTGGATGGTCGGTGGAGGAAGGCCGGATCAGCGGCGTGCCTTCCATCGGAGCCTCGGTTTCGACGTTCATAGCCGCCTCTTTTAATTCCTGACCAAACATATAAGGAATGCGCGGGTTTTCGTCCAGTGTGGCACAATGACAAAAAAGTTCTCGTTTCAGATCAATGCGCGCGACGGTCGGGCGCGCACTGGAGTCATTTCCACACCGCGTGGTGAGATCCGCACGCCTGCGTTCATGCCGGTTGGCACGGCGGCGACGGTCAAGGCGATGTTGCCGGAGAATGTACGGGCAACGGGTGCCGATATTCTGCTGGGCAATACCTATCATCTGATGTTGCGGCCCGGGGCCGAACGGATGGAAAAGCTGGGCGGGTTGCACCGGTTCATGAATTGGGATCGGCCCATTCTGACGGATTCAGGCGGGTTTCAGGTCATGAGCCTGGCGGATTTGCGCAAGATGAGTGACGAGGGGGTGACGTTCAAAAGCCATATCGACGGGTCCGAGCACCATCTGACACCCGAGCGCAGCATGGACATCCAGCGGATGCTGGGGTCGGACATTGTGATGGCATTCGACGAATGCACGCCGTTTCCGGCGGAAAAGGCTGTGGCGGCGGCGTCGATGCGCCGCTCGATGCGCTGGGCGGAGCGGTCGAAGGCGGCGTTTGGCGAGCGATCGGGGCATGCGCTTTTCGGTATCCAGCAGGGCAGTATTCATGCCGATTTGCGCGAAGAGAGCGCGCAGGCGCTGAAAGGTATCGGGTTTGACGGCTATGCGCTGGGCGGGCTTGCGGTGGGCGAGGGGCAGGACGCGATGTTCGGGGTACTGGATTATACGCCCGGAATGCTGCCCGGCGACAAGCCACGCTATCTGATGGGCGTGGGCAAGCCGGACGATATTGTCGGCGCGGTGCTGCGCGGGGTGGATATGTTCGATTGCGTGCTGCCGACGCGATCAGGCCGCACCGGGCAGGCGCTGACAAGATTTGGCGCGGTCAATATCAAGAACGCGCGGCATGCCGAGGATATGCGGCCGCTGGACGCGGAATGTGGCTGTCCGGCCTGCCGGAATTATTCACGCGCCTATCTGCACCATGTGTTCAAGGCACAAGAGATTATCGCCTCGATGCTTCTGACATGGCACAATTTGCATTATTATCAGGAACTTATGGCCGGATTGCGGGCGGCGATTGCGAGACGGAATTCGGCGGCATTCGTTACGGAATTCGAGGCGTTGCGTTCAGCGGGCGATATTGAAGAACTTTGAGGCCTCCGGCGGGAGTATTTTGGCCAAGAAGAAGGGATTTGGCGTGAACGCGCCAGGGAGAATGCGCACTGGCCCGAGCGCGATGCCGGTCGATCCGGCTTGCAGGCGGGCGATGGCCTGAATACCATGCCTTGAAACGCCTGATGCTGGCAATTATTTGCAAGGCCAGACATGGGAATGCCCGAATGCTGCTGGAGACTCCGGGGCCGGGTGTTTCGCGGAAAGGATAAAGAATGTCAGAGAAGAGCAGCGTGACCTATCCGGTACTGCCCCTGCGCGACACCGTGGTTTTCCCCCACATGATCGTGCCCTTGTTTGTTGGCCGCGAGAAATCGGTCCGCGCGCTGGAAGAAGTTATGAAGGACGACAAGCAGATACTGCTGTCGACCCAGCGTGACGCCAGCGAGGACGAGCCGAGTGCCGATACGATCTATCGCACCGGAGTTCTGGCCAATGTCCTGCAATTGCTGAAACTGCCCGACGGCACGGTGAAAGTGCTGGTCGAGGGCAAGCAGCGGGCGAAAATCACCAAATTCCTGAAAAATGACTCCTATTTTGAGGCTGAGACCGAACTGATTACCGAAACGCAAAACGACTCCGATGCGATCGAGGCCTTGAGCCGGACCATCTCGGAAGAGTTCGAACGGTATGCGCGGCTCAACAAGAACGTGCCCGAGGAAGCCCTGTCCGCCATTGGCGAAACCAAGGGTGCCGCCAAACTGGCCGATATGGTGGCCGGGCATCTGGGGGTGAAGATCGAGGACAAGCAGGCGCTGCTGGAAGTCGCCGATGTCGGCGAGCGGCTGGAGCGGATCTATGGCCTGATGCAGGGCGAGATGTCGGTGCTGAAGGTCGAGAAAAAAATCAAGACCAGGGTCAAATCGCAGATGGAGCGCACCCAGCGCGAATATTATCTGAACGAACAGATGAAGGCGATCCAGCGCGAGCTGGGCGACGGCGAGGGCGAACAGAACGAGGCGGCTGAATTCGAAAGCCGGATCGCCAAGACCAAGTTTTCCAAGGAAGCCAAGGACAAGGCGCTGGCAGAGTTGAAAAAGCTCAAGTCGATGTCGCCGATGTCGGCGGAAGCGACGGTGGTGCGTAACTACCTTGACTGGATGCTGTCGATTCCCTGGGGCAAAAAAACCAAGGTCAAAAAGGATCTGAACGCCGCGCAGAAAATCCTCGATGAGGATCATTTCGGTCTGGAAAAGGTCAAGGAACGGATTGTTGAATATCTGGCGGTGCAGAGCCGCAGCCAGAAATTGCGCGGGCCGATCCTGTGTCTGGTCGGGCCGCCGGGCGTGGGCAAGACTTCGCTGGGCAAATCGGTGGCGAAAGCCACCGGGCGGGAGTTCATCCGCATCTCGCTGGGCGGTGTGCGCGACGAGTCGGAAATCCGCGGGCACAGGCGGACCTATATCGGCTCGATGCCGGGCAAGATCATCCAGTCGATGAAGAAAGCCAAGACCAACAACCCTTTGATCCTGCTCGATGAAATCGACAAGATGGGCCATGATTTCCGCGGCGACCCGGCCAGCGCCATGCTTGAAGTGCTCGACCCGGAACAGAACTCGACGTTTGTCGACCATTATCTGGAGGTCGAATATGATCTCTCGAACGTGATGTTCATCACCACGGCGAACACATACAGCATGCCAAGGCCGCTGTTGGACCGGATGGAGATCATTCCGCTGTCGGGGTATACCGAGGACGAGAAGGCCGGGATTGCGCGGCACCACCTGATTTCCAAGCAGGAAGAGGGGCACGGGCTGCGCAAGGGCGAATTTATTCTGACCGATGCGGCCCTGACCGACATCATCCGCTATTACACGCGCGAAGCCGGGGTGCGGAATCTGGAGCGCGAGATTGCCAAACTTTGCCGCAAGGCCGTGGCCCAGATCGTCAAGGGCAAGACCGACAAGGTTGTGGTGACGCCGGAAAACTTGGCCGACATGCTGGGGGTGCAGCGGTTCAACTATGGCCTGGCCGAGGAAAGCGACCAGGTGGGGGTAACGACCGGCTTGGCCTGGACCGAGGTTGGCGGTGATCTGTTGCAGATCGAAGCCTTGCGCCTGCCGGGCAAAGGCCGGATGAAAACCACCGGCAAGCTGGGCGATGTGATGAAGGAATCGATCGAGGCGGCTGCCAGTTACGTGCGGTCAAAATCGGCCGAATTGGGCATAAAGCCGCCGCTTTTCGAGACGATTGATATCCATGTGCACGTGCCCGAAGGAGCGACGCCGAAAGACGGGCCTTCGGCGGGTGTGGCCATGGTGACCTCGATTGTCTCGGTCCTGACCCAGATCCCGGTGCGCCGCGACGTGGCGATGACCGGCGAGGTGACGCTGCGCGGCAATGTGCTGCCAATCGGCGGGCTGAAAGAAAAGCTGCTGGCGGCCTTGCGCGGCGGCATCAAGACGGTGCTGATCCCGAAAGAGAACGTCAAGGATCTGTCCGAGATACCGGACAATGTGAAGAACGGTCTCGACCTGATCCCGGTTTCCAACGTGTCCGAGGTTTTGGCGATTGCGCTGACACGCAAGCCCGAGCCGATTGTCTGGGACGAGGCGGCGGAGGCGGCCAAGCTGGTGGCGGC
>JAYTCN010000135.1:0-11084 GCA_043736475.1 Paracoccaceae bacterium | reverse complement strand
TATTGCGGTTGACCGCCACAGGCGAGCCTTCGGCCGCAACCTGCACCGCCGCATCGTTCCATGCCCAGGCCAGATCGACCTCGCCGCCCGCCATCACTTGCACGATTTCGGTGGTATCGGACCAGTAGAGCCGCACGTTTTGATGCACTTTCCGCAGAAAATCCGACGCCGCCGCGAATTCCGCGTCAGTCATCTGGCGCCAGTCCTGCAAGCCAATGGCCAGCGCGGCCAGTGCATAGGCATCATCGACGTTGTTGCCGATGGAAACGCGATCCTTGAATTTCGGGTCGGCAAAGGCCTGCAGCGACTGCACGTCCGCCGCATCGACGGTTTCGGGATTATAGGTCAGCAAGGTGTTGCCCCATTCCCAGGGCATGACCCAGGCCTGGCCCGCATCGTCATAAATCAGGTCCGGCATTGCGGCGATGCCGGGCAAGATGTCGTTCCAGGCCGTGATCCGGCTGGTGTCGATCGGCTTGAGCAACCCCGCGTCGCGCCATTTCACCACGCTCTGGCTGCATGGATGGGCGAGGTCGGCCTCAAACCCGGCGCGCAGTTTTTCAAAGGCTTCGTCCTCGTCGCCGAAAAAGGCGAATTCCGGCGAGCCACCGTTTTTCTCGATATAGGCCTCGTGAAAGGCCGGGTCTTCATAGCCGGCCCAATCAAACACGATCAGACCATCCTGGGCGGAAGCCAGACCGGGAAGGCAACACGATGTCAGCAAGGCGAGCATGCGTTTCATTTGGTTTCTCCCTGTGTGCTAGTTTTTCAATTTTCGCGGATAATGCGCCGGAAAGGTGTTGCGCAAGAATTCGAGCGCGGCATCGCGGGCGGTTTCGTGTTTGAGATCTTGCGGGGCCAAAGTCATGCGCAACCACAGGCCCTCGAGCAATGAATCAAGCGACAAGGCGATCTTTTCGGGATCGCCGGCATAATTGCCGTCGTCATTGATCGCGCGGCAGAGCTTGCGGATCAGGGCGTTATAGGCCGCATCGCGCGCCCCGCAGAGCGCGTTGTAGGTGGGTCGCGAGCGGGCTTCGCCCCAGAACGCACACCATGCCGCCAGCTTGCGTCGCGTGTTGACGGTGCGATTGAAATCGGCGTGAACCAGTGCCAGCAACTGTTTGACCGGGTCATCGCCGGCTTTTGCGACGGCATCCTTCCAGTTCGACGCATATTCGTCGGCCAGCGTTTGCAAGGTGGCGATCAGCAGGTTGTCCTTGCTCTCGAAGTGGAAATTCACGATGCCGCGCGACAGCCCGGCCCGATCCGAGACATCGGCCAGCGTTGTGTCGGAATAGCCGCGTTCGGCCAGGCAATCGATGGTGGCGTCGATCAGTTGCTGGCGGCGGAATTCCCTGGAGGCTTTGCGACCCTTGTTATCATCGACGGCAGGTTTCGGGCGTGGCGTGACGACCATTCAAGGCGCCCTCGCCGGTCGGGCGGGTTTGCTGGCCCGCAGATGGGTCGGGCGGTGCTCGCCGCTGTCGAGGACCGCGATCATGCTCTGCCAGGTGTGGATATTCTTGCGCACATATTCGGCACCAACCGCGGCGGCGGCGCTGGCAAACAGCGGGCCTTCGAGCCGGGCGAGTTCCAACCGCGCCGTCTGGCGATACCACGGGTTGCGATCGGTCAGTTTGATCTGGGCAAAGCCCGCCTTTTCCAGGGCCAGGGCGTAGCGGGTTGGCGAAGCCATGCCGAAACTCAGCCCCTCGGCCGCCAGATACTGCTGCATCGCCGGCGAAGGTTCGCCGTCCTGCGACGTCAGCCAGTCGCTGGCCAGAAACATCCCGCCCGGCTTCAGGATTCGGAAGACGTCGGTGAACAGACGCTCCTTGTCGGCGATGTGGATCATGGCATCCTTGGAAAAAACGACGTCGAACGAGGCATCCGGAAACGGCAGCGGCCCGGGTGCGACCTGCACGAAAGTAACCCGATGCTGCAGGCCAAGTCGGGCCGCACGGGCACGGGCCTTTTCGAGCACCGGCGCTTCGACATCGGCACCAAGGACGCGGAAGGCGCCGTGTTTTTGCGCCAGATACAGGCTGATGCCGCCCGAGCCGCAACCAAGATCGAGCACCGATTTTCGCTGCAGGGTGACGCCTTCCAGCACGCGGTCAACCTCGTCGGGACCGCCGGGCGACAGATAGCCCTCGCCCCAGATGGTTTCGAGAAACCTTATGGCACGATCATCGTATTCGCCTTCGGACAGATCGGAAACATCCATCAAGCGCCCCGGCCTGCTGCTTTGGCAAACGGTATCATTGATTGGACAAAACACAAGAAAATTGCTGAATGGCCGTTCAATTTGGCTGGACGAAACGGACAATATTATGCGATCCAGACGACGCATCAGCCCGAGGGACCGCATTGAAAACCTGGGACGCCATCATGATCGGCGGTGGACATAACGGCCTTGTCGCCGCCTGTTATCTGCAACGGTCCGGCCTTGGCGTGCTGGTCGTCGAGAAGAACGACTGGGTCGGCGGCGCGGCGGTCAGCCGGTCGCTGGCGCCGGGGTTCACCTATTCGAATTGCTCGTATGTCTGCTCGCTGTTCCGGCCCGAGATCATGCGTGATCTGGAACTGCCGAAACACGGGTTGCAGATCATCGGTTACGACGGCGGTGCGGTATTCACCCGCGACGGCGATTATCTGGCGAACTATCGCGACCGTGACCGGCACCGGCGCGAGCTCGCCCGGTTTTCGCCGCGCGATGCCGAGGCCTACGAGCGCTATGCCCGCGACACCTCGCGGCATACGCGCTTCATCCAGCCGCTGCTGATGCGCACCGCACCCGATCCGGCGTCGTTCCGTCCCCGCGACATATCGGAACTGCTGTATCTGGGCCGGAAGTTCGGCGGGCTGAGCGCCAGGCAGATGGCCGAAACCCTGCGGTTCTGGACCATGAGCGTCGCCGAGTATCTCGACCAGTATTTCGAGACCGATGTCATCAAGGCCTATCTGGCGCAGTCGGGCATCATCGGCACCGCCTTGGGCCCGATGTCGCCGGGGACGGCTTATGTTTTGTTGCATCATTACATGGGCGAGGTCGACGGTTCGACCGGGGCCTGGGGTTATGCGCGTGGCGGCATGGGTTCGATCACCAAGGCCCTGGCAGCCTCGTTCGAGGCTTCGGGCGGGACGATCCGCACCGGGGCCGGGGTCGAGAAAGTGCTGGTGCGCAATGGCCGGGCCGAGGGCGTGGTTCTGACCGGTGGCGAGGAAATTCTTGGGCGCAAGGTAATATCCAATGCCGATGTCAAACGGACGTTTCTGACGTTGGTCGATGAAAAGGACTTGCCGGACCGGTTCGTGACACGGGTGAAGAATTTCAAGATCCGCGGCTCCTCGGGCAAGGTCAATATCGCACTCGATTCGCTGCCGGTTTTCCCGGCCTTGCCCGATGGCAGCCCGTGTATCGGCGGCGATCTGCATTTCACCGACTCGATCGAGCGGCTGGAACGGGCCTATGACGACTGGAAAGACGGGCGCTGGTCGGCCGACCCGTTCCTTGATTTGATGATCCCGACGGTGAAAGACCCGACCATGGCCCCGCCGGGCAAGCATTTCATGTCGGTATTCGTGCAATATTGCCCGCCGAAAGTGCAAGGCCGCGACTGGACCGATGCCGACCGCGACGCTTTTGGCCAGACGGTCATCAACCAGATCGCCGACTATTCCCCCGGTTTCCGCGACCGGATCGTGCATGCCGAAGTGCGCACCCCGCGCGAACTGGAGGCCGAAGTCGGCCTGACCGAGGGCAATATCTTTCAGGGCGAACTGACCTTCGACCAGTTGCTGTTCAACCGGCCGTTGCCGGGCTATGCGCAGTACCGCTCGCCGATTGGCGGCTTGTACATTTGCGGCTCCTCGACCCATCCCGGCGGCGGGGTGATGGGGGCGCCGGGGCGGAATGCGGCGCGGGAGATTCTGCGCGATTTGCGCAATGCTGCGCCGGTGTTCAGCGAGGCGCATGATGTCATTTGATGTGATCGTCATCGGCGCGGGCCATAACGGGCTGACGGCGGCGGCGGTATTGGCACGGTCGGGGCGCAAGGTTTTGCTGCTGGAAGCGGCGGCAGAGGTTGGGGGCGGGGCAAGGAGCCACGAGTTTCATCCGGGGTTTCACGCGCCATTGGCGCATGTGATCAACCGGCTGCATCCAAAGGTGCAGAAGGCGCTGCAGCTGGATTTGCCGGGAACCATTCTGCCGACGGTTCTGGGCGATGGGGTTTCCCTGCACGGTGGCTGGGGCGAGCGGATTGACGGGGTTTCGGCGGGCGAGGCCAAGGCCTGGGCCGGGATGCGGCAGGTGCTGCTGACCCAGGCCGGGGTGCTGAAACCTTTCCTTGCCCGCAAAGCCCCGGCATTGGGCAGGTTTTCGTTGGCCGACAAGGCGTTTTTGGCCGGGCGGGCCTTGGCGTTGCGGCTGAAGGGCCGGGCGGTGCTGGAAGATTTCGCCCGCATGCTGCTGATCTGCGTCGCCGACGTGGTTGAAGAATATCTGGGCGATCCGCGCTTGCAGGCGCTGGCCGCTTTTGACGCGGTGCTGGGCCAAAATCTGGGACCGCGCTCGCCGACCTCGCTTTTGGGGTTGCTGTATCGGCTGACCGGCGAAGCGGGCGGCGTCGCCGGGGCGCAGATGCTGGCCCCGGGTTCGGTCGCCGCGGCTTTTGCGGCGGCGGCGCTGCGTGCCGGGGTCGAGATCCGGGTCAATGCGCCGGTGGCGAAAGTGTTGATCGAAGATCATCGCGTTTGCGGTGTGGTGCTGGCCGACGGCAGCGAAATCCGGGCCCGGGATGCAGTTTCGGCTTTGGCGCCGCAGGTGACGATGCTGAACCTTGTCGGGCCGTCGCATCTGGACGCCGGACTGGTGCGGGCGCTGGGTTTGCTGCCGGTGCAAGGCAATGTCGCCAAGCTGCATCTGGCCCTGGACCGGGTGCCGGATATCGCGCCGGGCAGGCATGTGGTTGCCGACGACCTGAACCAGATCGAACGGGCGTTCAACCCGTCGAAATATGGCGAATTGACCGATGTGCCGGTGTTCGAGTTTGTGGTTGATGACAAAGCGGCGCCGCAAGGCGCGGCGGTGCTGTCGGCGGCGATTCCGTTCGCGCCTTATGCGCTGAAGGCGGGTTGGGAAAACGGGCGGAAGGCGCTGGCCAAGGCGGTGCTCGGGCGTCTGGAACAGGTTGCGCCGACGATCGGCAAAAGTGTTTTGCATGCCGAACTGCTGGCCCCGGCCGACGTCGAGGAACGGTTCGGAATTGCCGGTGGCCATTGGCATCATGTCGAAATGTCGGCCGACCGGATGCTGATGCTGCGGCCGCTGCACGAACTGGCGGGCTATCGCAGCACCATCCCTGGATTGACCCTGTGCGGCGCAGGCACCCATCCCGGCGGCGGCATTTCCGGCATCGCCGGGCTGAACGCCGCGCGTTCGGTGATTGCAGGAGACGCAGCATGAGAGTACTGGAGGCGAGGAAGCACGATCAGGGTCACTGGCACCAAACTTTGCGTTCCACCCCATACACGCCCCGCATAGCGGCTCTGATGCAGGGCAGCCACTGGGGCAACTGGTCTGGTTACTTTTCCGCGCAGATGGTCAGGGATGCGGAGCTGGAATATTTCGCCATCCGTTCAACCACGGCGCTGTTCGATGTCTCGGCGATGACCAAGTACCGGATCGGCGGGCCGGATGCCGAGGCGTTTCTCAATCGTGTCATGCTGCGCGATGTTGCCAAGCTGGGGGTCAACCGGGTGCAATACACCGCCTGGTGCGATGACGAAGGACAGGTGCTCGACGACGGCACTTTGTTCCGCTTTGGTCCGAACGAGTTTCGCCTGTGTTCGCAAGAGCGCCACCTGCCGTGGTTGCTGGATTGCGCGATCGGCTATGAGGTTTCGATCCGCGAGGAAACCGAGGAAATCGCCGGTCTTGCCGTGCAGGGGCCAACGTCGTGCGCGGTGTTGAAGGCCGCCGTTTTCGCCGGGGTTGCGGAATTGAAGCCATTCCAAATCCGCGACTTTGGCGCGGTGACGATCTCGCGCACCGGGTTCACCGGCGATCTGGGCTACGAGGTCTGGGTTGCGGCTGCCGGCGCGCCGGATTTGTGGGACCGGTTGTGGGATGCCGGGGCTTTGCGCGGCATCACCGCGATCGGCTATCACGCCCTGAACATGGCGCGGATCGAGACCGGGTTCATCGTCGCCAATGCCGATTTCGTCGCCGCCTATACCGCGCTGCGCGAGGATCGCGGTCGGCGGCCCGACGAGATTGGCCTTGGCTGGATGCAGGATTTCAGCAAAGGCAATTTCAACGGACGGCGGGCGCTGTTGGCAAACAAGCCGAAATATTGTCTGGTAGGCCTTGAAATTGAAGGGAATATCCCGGCCGAAGGCGCGCTGGTGTATCATTCGGGCAAGAAACTGGCGGGCACGGTGACGGCCGGAATATGGTCGCCGATGGCCAAGAAGAATATTGCTTTGGCAAGTCTGGCATTGCCCTATGGCGAGACGGTCAAGGACGAGCTTTGGGTCGAGATTTACGCGCTGCGCGAGTTGAAATATCACAAGATGATGAAGCGCGCCAAGATCGTGCCGCGCCCGTTTGTGGTGCTGGCACGGCGGACTGCGACGCCGCCGGCGGATTTTTGATGGGCGAGCGCGAACGCCAATTGCAATTGCTGCGTACACCGGTCGGGGAATACTGGTCAGGCCGGGCGCGCTATGGGGCGGCGACCTGGTTTTATGAACACGGCGAAATGGCGGCGGATGTGCTCGAAGTTTACCGGATTTCATGCCGGCTGGACGGGCAGGATCCGGTGCCGATTATAGTGGAACGTTGCGGGCCGAGCCGCTGGACCGAGTCAACTGCCCGATAGCAGCGCGGCATTGCCGCCGGCGGCGGTGGTGTCGATGCACAGGTGGCGCTCGAGCAGAAAACGCCCGGGTGTATTTTGCGACATGACCAGGGGAATGATCGGACCGTTTCTTTGCGCCAATGCGACGCGATAGGCGCGGGCATTTGGAATGTTCCAAATGGCGACGGCGGCGAAGCCTGGCAGGGTTGCGAGAGTTTCCGGGGCAAGGATGCCGTCGAAAGTGATGACCGAGGCGGAACCGGCTTTTGAAATTCCCGGTGCGATCGCAACAACCGGGCAGCCGGCGGCTTGAGCTTCCATGGCTTGGGCAAAAGCGCTGGCGGCATCGGGGCCGAGGCAAAGCACGATGCCGCGCGGATAGGTCGACAGCCGGTTGGATTCGCCGGTCGGGCCGGGCAGGTTGCTGGCGGATCGGGCGGTTGCTGGGGTGATGAGTCTGCTGATGGCGGATTGGACTTGGGCAGGATCGACGGGCAGTCCTGCAGCTGCCGCAACATCGGGGTCACTCGTTGCGGCAAACCTTGACAGATAATGCGGCCCGCCCGCCTTTGGCCCGGTGCCGGACAGGTTTTCGCCACCAAAAGGTTGGCTGCCGACGATGGCACCGATCTGGTTGCGGTTGACATAGATATTGCCGGCTTTGACGCGCTCGACCAGCCGCTGCACCCGGCCATCGATGCGGGTGTGCAGGCCGAAGGTCAGGCCATAGCCGCTGGCGTTGATCGCGTCGGCAACCTTGTCGAGTTCGTCGGCGGCAAAGGTGGCAACGTGCAGGACCGGGCCGAAGATTTCGTCTTTGAGATCGGCGATACCGCTGACGCGGATCAGGCAGGGGGCGATGAACGTGCCGCTTTTGGGGGCGATCAGTTCTGCGAGAATCCGCCCTTCGGCGCGGGCGGTTTCGATATGGGCCTGGATTTTGCTGCGGGCGGTTTCGTCGATGACCGGGCCGATGTCGGTGGCGTGCAACCACGGGTTGCCGAGGCGCAGTTCCTGCATCGCGCCGGTCAGCATTTCGAGGAAATGCGCGGCGATGTCGGCCTGCAGGTAGAGCATTCTGAGCGCCGAACAGCGTTGCCCGGCCGATTGGAAAGCCGAGGCAAGGATGTCGCGCACCGCCTGTTCGGGCAAAGCGGTGGAATCGACGATCATGGCGTTGATGCCGCCGGTTTCGGCGATCAGCGGCGCGCTTGGCTGGCCGGTTGCGGCCATGGCGCGGTTGATGCGCTGGGCCGTCGGGGTCGAGCCGGTGAAGGCGATGCCGGCGATGCGCGGGTCGGCGGACAGGGGTGCGCCGATGCCGGTGCCGGAGCCGGGCAGGAGCTGCAGGGCGGTTTTGGGGACGCCAGCTTGATGCAGCAATTGGGTAGCTTTATGGGCGATCAGCGGCGTCTGGTCGGCGGGCTTGGCGATGACGGCATTGCCGGCGGCGAGCGCCGCGGCGATCTGGCCGGTGAAGATGGCGAGCGGGAAATTCCACGGCGAGATGCAGGCGAAAATGCCGCGCGGTTCGGGGTTCAGGCGTTCGGCCTCACCGGCGTAGAAGCGCAGGAAATCGACGGCTTCGCGCAGTTCGCTATCGCAATCGGGCAGGGATTTGCCGGATTCGCGGGCTAGGAGGGCGAAGAATTCACCGGTGTTGCCCTCGTAAAGGTCAGCGGCGCGGCGCAGGATTTCGGCTCGTTTGAGGGCGGTTTCGGGCCAGGTCAAAGCGTTTCGGAGGGCATTTTCGAGGTCTTGGTGCGTGGCCTCGATCACCTCGCCCACAATGTCGGCGGAATCGGCGGGGTTGATGATGGATCGGGGTTCAGTGCCGTTTTCGGTGCCCGCCTGCCAGCGATGATTGCGGAACGGTTGGCGGGAAGAATCCAGCGCGGCGAGAACCAATGGGTCGGTCAGGTCGTGGCCCGAGGAATTTTCCCTTGGCGCATAGATGGCGCGCGGCATCGGGATGGTCCGGTCCTGCGCCGTGGCGAAGCTCGCGAACGGATCGGCGGCGATGGTTTCCGGCGCGACCGAGGTATCGACGATCTGGTTGACAAACGAGGAATTGGCGCCGTTCTCCAAGAGCCGCCGCACCAGATAGGCGAGGAGGTCGCGGTGGGCGCCGACCGGGGCATAGATGCGGCAGCGGGTTTTCCCGGTGGTCAGCACCGCATCGTGCAGGGCCTCGCCCATGCCGTGCAGGCGCTGGAATTCGAAGGCTTTGCGGTCGGTCGCCATGTGCAGGATTGCCGCCACCGAATGGGCGTTGTGGGTGGCGAATTGCGGGTAGATCCGGTCGGTCATGCCCAGCAGTTTGCGGGCATTACTGATGTAGGAAATATCGGTGGCATCCTTGCGGGTGAACACCGGATAGCCGGGCAGGCCGAGGGTCTGGGCGCGTTTGATCTCGGTGTCCCAATAGGCACCTTTGACGAGGCGGACCATGATCTTGCGGTCAAGTTTGGTGGCCAGCGCATGCAGCCAGTCGAGGGCGAAACCGGCACGCGGGCCATAGGCTTGCACGACAACGCCGAAACCGTGCCAGCCGGCGAGGGCCTTGTTGGACAGGATCGCCTCGATCACGTCGAGCGACAGATCGAGCCGGTCGGCCTCCTCGGCGTCGATGTTGAAACCCATGCCGGCCGATTTGGCCAGCAGGGCCAGCGACAGGGCGCGCGGGACGAGCTCGTCGATCACCCGTTGTTTTTGCGACACCTCGTAGCGCGGATGCAGGGCCGAAAGTTTGACCGAAATGCCGGGATTGGCGCGGATATCAGGCGAGGTGCAATGCCGCGCCAAGGCGGTGATGGCGTCGGAATAGGCCAGGTGATAGCGCCGGGCGTCGGCTTCGGTGCGGGCGGCTTCGCCGAGCATGTCGTAGGAATAGGTATAGCCCCGGGCCTGCATCCTGGCGGCGTTCGCGGTGGCTTCCTTGATGTCGCGGCCAAGGACGAATTGCGCGCCGAGTTCCTTCATTGCCTGGCGCACGGCGGTGCGGATGACCGGCTCGCCGAGGCGCTTGATGGCTTTTCGCAGGATACCCGCCAGATTGGTGTCGGCTTTGTCGAGCACCTTGCCGGTCAGGAGCAGCGCCCAGGTCGAAGCGTTGACCAGCGAGGAGGAGGATTTGCCCAGATGGCGGCCCCAGTCGGAGGGGGCGATCTTGTCTTCGATCAGGGCGTCGATGGTTTCGGTGTCGGGGACCCGCAGCAGGGCCTCGGCAAGACACATCAGAGCGACGCCTTCGTCGGTGGACAGGCCGTATTCGGCGAGGAAGATTTCGGTGAGGCCAGAGCGGCCAGCGGCGCGGACCTGGCGGATCAGGGCGGCGGCGCGGGTGGAGATGGTGGTGCGGTCCTGGGGGGTGAGGTTGGCGGTTGTGGTCAGGGCGGCGATGCGGGCGGGCTGGTCGGCGAGGATGGCCTTTCGCATCGCGGCGCGGATGGGGGTGAGGGTGGTCATGGGTGAAGTTGTTGCCGGGAATTGGGGGGAGGTGCAAGGAGGTTTGGTCATGTCATTCTCGCGCAGGCGGGAATCCAGAGCGACGCGGATTCTGGACCCCGGATCAAGTCCGGGGTGACGGCTGCGACATCAGTTCCTTTTTGCCCTGTGCGCAGCGCAGGGCTGCGACCGACCTCCCCCAGGAGGTCGCATCCGCGCCCTCCCAGGTCGATCGCCGCCTGCGAGGGTGTGGACGGGTGCCAGAGGGTGGGTTTTGCGCCACGCCGGATCCAGTCCGGGGTGACGGGTGTTACACCAAGTCCATTGCGATCAGCCCCCGCGCAATCCGCATGAACGCCTGCGCCTGCGGGCTGTCGGGTCGGGCGGCGACAATCGGCGCGCCGTCATCGCCTGCCAGCCGAATGGCGAGGTCCAGCGGGATTTCGCCCAGGAAAGGCACGCCCAGCCGGGCGGCCTCGCTCGCCGCCCCGCCATGGCCGAAGATATGCGCTTCGTGGCCGCAATTGGGGCAGATGTAGCTCGACATATTCTCGATCATGCCGAGGATCGGGGTATTCAGTTTGGCGAACATGTTCATCGCCTTGCGGGCATCGAGCAGGGCCACGTCCTGCGGGGTCGAGACGATGATCGCGCCGGCGAGGTCGGTTTTCTGGCACAGGGTCAGTTGCACGTCGCCGGTGCCGGGGGGCAGGTCGACCAGGAGCACGTCGAGTTCGCCCCAGAGGACCTGGCCCATCATCTGTTGCA
>JAYTCN010000134.1:0-11086 GCA_043736475.1 Paracoccaceae bacterium | reverse complement strand
TCGGCCCAGATGAGCGCGCAAACGTCGAAATCCACCGCCACGGCAATATCCGCAATTTCGCCTTCAAACCGAAGGAACACTTCCAAATTCCCGCCGCCATCCCCGGCCTCGACTTTGAAACCGCCGCCCGCCTGTCGGGCACCCGCTTTGTCATCCTCAAAGGCGCCATGGTCCGCCTGCACCGGGCCCTCGCCCAGTTCATGCTCGACACCCATGTCGACCAGCATGGCCTGACCGAAGTCTGGACCCCGGTCCTCGTCCGTCCCGAAGCCATGCTCGGCACCGGGCAACTGCCGAAATTCGCCGAGGACAGCTACCAGACCACCAACGGCTGGTGGCTGATCCCGACTTCCGAAGTGACCCTGACCAACCTCGTCGCCGGGCAGACCCTCGACGAAGCCGCGCTGCCGCTGCGCTTCACCGCCCATTCGCAGTGCTTCCGTTCCGAAGCCGGATCGGCGGGCCGCGACACCGCCGGCATGCTGCGCCAGCACCAGTTCGAGAAGGTCGAGATGGTCTCGATCACCCGTCCCGAAGACAGCCGGGCCGAGCTTGAGCGGATGACCAAATGCGCCGAACGCATCCTCGAACTGCTCGGCTTGCCCTACCGCACCGTGGTCCTGTCCACCGGCGACATGGGTTTTTCTGCCCGCCGCACCCATGACCTCGAAGTCTGGCTGCCCGGCCAGAACGCCTTCCGCGAGATCTCGTCCTGCTCGGTTTGCGGCGATTTTCAGGCCCGCCGGATGAACGCCCGCTACCGCCCCGACGGCGGCAAGCCCGCATTCGTCCACACCCTCAACGGCTCCGGCCTCGCCGTCGGCCGCACCCTGATCGCCGTGGTCGAGAACGGCCAGGAGGAGGACGGCTCGGTCACCCTGCCCGAAGTCTTGTTCCCCTACCTTGCGGGCAAGACCATGATCGCGCCCGACGGCACATTGATCTGAGGCCAAGTTTCCTCGATCGTCCCCGCCCCCGGTTTCGGGGGAGGGCCAGGGTGGGGGGCGCGGGGCCGAAGGATGACTCAAAAACAACACAAGCCAGCCATCGCAGCTTGAAAGCGATGCCTCTCTGGACGCGACTCCGCCGCCTGCCTATCGTCAAAAGAAAAAGGCCGGGCATGCGCATCCTGATCACCAACGACGACGGCATCACCGCGCCGGGACTGAAAATCGCCGAAGCGATTGCCCACGAGCTTGCCGGACCCGGTGGCGAAGTCTGGGTGGTCGCGCCGGCTTTTGAACAATCCGGCGTCTCGCATTGCGTCAGTTATGTCCGCCCGATGCGCCTCGAGCATCTGGACGATCGCCGATATGCAATCGAAGGCTCGCCGGCAGATTGCATTCTGGCCGGCCTGTTTGAAATCCTGAAAAACGCGCCGCCCGACCTGATCCTGTCGGGGGTCAACCGCGGCCACAACGTTGCCGAGGACGTGCTCTATTCCGGCACCATCGGCGGCGCGATGGAGGGGGCGCTGCACGGCATCAAGTCCATCGCCATGTCGCAGTATTTCGGTCCCGCGAACCGCCATGCCAAGCTGCCTTTTGCGGCAGCGGCGGCGCATGGCGTCGATGTCTGTCGAAAACTGCTGGCACATGCCACTTGGCATTCCGGTTCCTACGGCACTTTTTACAACGTCAATTTTCCGCCGATTGCCGCCGGTGCGGTAAAAGGCGTCAAGTCTGTTTTCCAGGGCCGCCGCCAGGTTCCCTGCTTCGAGGTCGAGCCCCAGACATCGCCAAATGGCCGCCGGTATCTGTGGCTCTCGGGCGGGCGCGGAAACGAAGGTGCGCAAGTTGGCAGCGACGCGAAGGAAACCATGGAAGGCTGGATCACGGTGACCCCTCTCAGGGCCGACCTGACCGCCCACGATCACGTCGAAGGACTTGCCGATGCTCTTCGATAATTTATCACGCTTCACGCCTTTGACCCCGTTTCAGGAGGGCCCAATGGACGATTCAGAACGTCGCATGCGTTTCGTTTTCGCCCTCCGCTCCGCCGGTGTGACCGACAAGGACGTTTTGCAGGCGCTCGAAACCGTGCCGCGCGCCCGTTTTCTCGAAGGCGTGTTCAAGTCCCGTTCCTATGACGATACCGCGCTGCCAATATCCTGCGGCCAAACCATCAGCCAACCGTCTATCGTTGGTCTGATGACCCAGGCACTCGACCTTGACCGGCGCTGCAAGGTTTTGGAAATCGGCACCGGCAGCGGCTATCAAGCCGCGATCCTGGCAAAGCTGGCGCGGCGGGTTTACACGATCGAACGCCACCGCCCCCTGGCCCGCGCCGCCCGAAAACTGATCGACGAGCTGGGCCTCGCCAATGTGACGGTCATTACCGGCGACGGCACGCTCGGCTTGCCCGAACAATCGCCGTTTGACCGGATCATCGTCACCGCCGCGGCCGAAGACCCGCCAGCCAACCTGCTGGCGCAATTGCGGGTCGGTGGCATCATGGTCATTCCCGTCGGCCAGTCCGACCACGTTCAACGGCTGATCAAAGTGACCAAACAGGAACGCAGCTACGACTATCACGAACTTTGCCACGTCAGGTTTGTACCGCTGCTCGAAGGGATGGCGGACGACGATGCAGACGGCAAACCAGACTGACACCGGCGCGCTGCGGGTCAACCACATCCCGCCGGGCCCATGCCGCGCCGTTCCTGGCAGCGGCCTGAAATTCAGGCCCTGGATCGTGATGACATTGGCTGGAAAAGCGTCCCGCTGCCCGCCAAATTCACCCTGCCCGGATCCGCTTGTGTCATGCCTGTGACCGGCCTCCCGACCCTGCTCGCCGAAATATCCGCCTGCCGAATTTGCCGCGATTTTCCGATTGCGACGCCGCTGCCGCACGAGCCGCGACCGGTGCTGCAAGTCTCGGCAACCGCCCGTATCCTGATCGCCGGCCAAGCTCCCGGATCGCGCGTTCACGCCTCGGGGCGGCCGTTCACCGATCGCTCCGGCGACCGGCTGCGCGATTGGCTGAACGTCGCTCCCGAAATATTTTACGACCCCGCCCGTATCGCCATCCTGCCGATGGGCTTGTGTTTTCCCGGACGCGACGGCAAAGGCGGCGATCTGCCGCCGCGCCGCGAATGTGCCCCGGCGTGGCGGCAAGGGGTGCTGGCCCTGATGCCGGATATCGACCTGATCCTGGCCGTCGGTGTTCATGCGCAAAGCTATCACCTCGGAAACGCCAACAGCATTGGCGAAACGGTTGCCCAATGGCGGCGCTGGAGCGCCGGTCATCCGGTCATGTTCCCGTTGCCGCACCCGTCATGGCGCAACAACGTCTGGCTGGCGCGGAACCCCTGGTTTGCAACCGACCTGCTGCCGAATCTGCGCCGCGAGGTGGCCGCACGGCTGTGACCGTGCTACCGCCGCCCGACCGGCGAAAACGGCAGCACCACGGCCACAAGCGGTCCTGACCTGGCCAAGGCGTCGCGCCTGGTCAGCAGAAACAGCCGCTGCGCGTCGTCGGTCGCAAGTCCGATCGCCAGATCATAGGCCGCCAGCGCCTCGCTAACTTTCCCTGCCCGCGCCAGCAATTCGGCTCGCGCCGCCCAATATGGCTGAAACTGCTGCAGCCGGTTATCGGCATCCGGCACCGGCAGCGCCCGCAGGCCTGCCTGCGGCCCGTCCACCTCGGCCAGCGCCACCGCCCGGTTCAGGCCAACCACCGGCAATCCGGTCAGCCGGAACAGCCCGTCATACAGCGCCGCGATCGCCGGCCAATCGGTCGTCGCGCTCACCCGGCGTGCCGCATGCACCGACTGGATCGCCGCTTCCAGTTGATAGCGTCCGACATTCCCCAAGGCCTGGGCCTGCAACAGCAACTTTTCAGCATTTGCAATCAGGCCGGCATTCCACCTGGCGGTGGATTGCTCGCTCAAGGGCACGAATTCGCCATTGTCGCCCCGCCGCGCATCCCGCCTTGAGTGCAGGAACAACATAAGCGCCGTCAGCCCCAGGGCCTCGGCTTCATCGGGCATCAATTCGCAAATCAACCGACCCAGCCAAATCGCTTCTTCCGCCAAGTCGTTTGAGGCCTGCGCGGAGTCAATCCAGGCCGTCGAAAAAGCGGCATAGGCAGCCTCCAACACCGCATCAAGACGCTCGGGCAACTCCTCGCGTTCCGGCACGCGAAAAGGAATTCCGGCCAATTTCATCTTGGCCTTTGCCCGCGAAAGGCGCTGGCCCATTGTGCTCGGGGCAACCAGAAACGCCGAACCGATGTCTTCGGCGGTAAACCCCATAATTGTCTGCAAGATCAGCGGCGAACGCACCGTTTCGTCAATGGCCGGATGGGCGCAGGCAAACATCAGCGCCAGTCGCTCATCGGGAATGATCCGCTCGGCTGCAAACATTTCTGCCATTTCATCGGCCAACATTTGCAGATGTAAAACGCCGGATTCGTGGCTCTTGCGCCGTCGGGTCCCGTCAATCAACTTGCGTCGGGCCACGGCCAGCAACCAGGCTTCCGGCCTGTCCGGCACGCCCATTTCCGGCCAGTCGCGCAACGCCGCCGCGAAAGCATCGGACAAAGCATCCTCCGCCCCGGCCACGTCGCGGGTTTGCTTGCCAATATACGCGACCAATTTGCTGTAGCTCGACTGCGCCACCCGCCGCGCCGTCGCAAAAGCCTGCTGGTCGCCCCCGTTCAATCCGCGCTCACATCGGCATGATCGGGCGGACTTCCATCGCACCATGCGACGCGCCAGGGCATTTCGCCGCCCAACCAATGGCTGCATCCAAATCTTTTGCCTCAACGATGTAATATCCGGCCAATTGCTCGCGGCTTTCGGCATAGGGGCCGTTCTGGACCCTGGTCTTGCCGTCCTTCACCCGCACGACCGACGCCGTGCTTGTTGCTTGCAGCGGGTTGCCATCGACATAGGCACCCGCCGCTCGCAACGCCGCCGTATAGGCATCGTAAGCGGCAAAGATTTGCCCGCGATCCGCTTCGCTGGCCGCCGAATGGCCGGATTCATCGCCGTAAATCATCAACATGTATTGCATGATCGTTTCCCAAGTTTTTTGCGCCCGCCATGGCCGCTGCAATGAAGACGGTTGACTATGCCCGATTTCGACATCGCGCCCAAACTTAATTGAAAGAGCCGGGAAATCGAAGCACTGGCATCGGGTTCAGAAGCACTGGCATCGGGTTCAATTGGGGTTTATACTGCGCGACAATTCCGGGGTAAACCGGGTGCGGGCAGTTTTGCGTATGAGGCGATCATGATTCACTTGCCGCTCCAAACGGGCGTTCGGACCGTGCTTCTGGGCGCTTCCTTGCTGACCCTGGCCGCCTGCAACGGCGATACGCGCGTGAACATGCCGGCATTTTTTGACCGGATGACCGGCACTGGTGGCGACGGTTCGTTGTCGTCTGGTGACGTGATGCTGACGACGGCTCGGCCAACGCCTGATTCGCGCGGCGTCATCACCTATCCGACCTACCAGGTCATGATCGCCACCGAAGGCGACACTGTCGGCAGCATGGCAATCCGCGTCGGCTTGACCGGCGAGGAACTTGCCCGCCACAACGGTTTGCCTGTGGCTTACCGTGCCCGCTCCGGCGAGGTCATGGCGTTGCCGCGCAATGTGGGCGGCGAACTCGTCGGTGGTGCTGGTGCCTGGAACCCGGCAATTGTTGCCTCCGCGATCGACCGCTCCACCGGTGCAGGCACCTTGCAACAAGCCGGCGTTTCCCCGGGCGGGGTCGAACCGCAACGACATCGGGCCGAGGGCGGCGAGACCGCCTATTCGATCGCGCGCCTGTACAATGTTTCGGTCACCGCATTGGCAAGCTGGAACGGGCTCGGTCCCGATCTTGCCGTTCGTCCCGGACAAATCCTTTTGATCCCCGCCGCCGCTCCAGTCAGCAGTGTCGCGCCGACAGCGCCGCTTGTCGATGTGACGGAACCAGGAACCGGAACTGAAATTGCGCCACCGCCAAGCGCCGATGCGCCGCTGCCAGAATCGCAAGTGGCTTCCGCGCTACCGGAATCGCCCGATCTGCAGGAATTCCGGTCGCCTGACCCGACCCGCCTTTCGGCTCCGGTCAGCGGATCAATCGTATTGCCGTATTCGCCGGCACCAGGTCCGAACAAGAATGAGGGAATCGATTTCGGCGCCAGTGCCGGAACGCCCGTCAAGGCTGCTGCCGACGGTGAAGTTGCGCTGATATCAGACGCTTTGGGTGGACTTGGCACCATTGTCCTGATCCGGCATCAGGGTGACCTGCTCACCGTCTATGGGCGCATCGCGGGCGTCACCGTGGCCAAAGGCCAAAAAGTCAGCCGGGGCCAGACGATCGGCGTTGTCGCCGACAACGACCCCGCGACACTCCATTTCGAAGTCCGCAAAGGCACGCAAAGCGTCGATCCGGTACCGTATCTTTAGATCATCACACCCCTGCGTCCTGCCAGATCAGTCACGTACTGCCAGGCAACGCGACCCGACCGCGCCCCGCGCGTCTGTTGCCATTCTATCGCTTCGGCACGCAAATCCGCGTCCGATATGACAATCCCCAAAGCGTCACAATAACCGCGGATCATCGTCAGATAATCGTCCTGGCTGCAGGGGTGGAAACCCAGCCACAGACCGAAACGATCACTCAGCGACACTTTTTCTTCGACGGCCTCATTCGGATTGATCGCCGTCGAGCGTTCGTTTTCGATCATTTCGCGCGGCATCAGATGCCGACGGTTCGACGTGGCGTAGAAAATCACGTTTTCCGGGCGTCCTTCGATGCCGCCGTCCAGAATGGCTTTCAATGACTTGTAGTGGCTGTCGCCATGATCAAAAGACAAGTCATCGCAGAACAGCACAAAGCGTTCCCGCTTTCCGCGCAGAAGGTTCAGCAACCGGCCCACACTGGGCAGGTCATCGCGCAGCAACTCGATCAGGATCAGACCCTTGCCGACGTCGGCGTGAACCGCCTTGACCAGCGACGACTTGCCCATACCGCGCGCGCCCCACAAAAGCACGTTGTTGGCCGGCAGACCGCGGGCAAATTGATCGGTATTGGTTCGCAGAATATCGCGCGCGCGATCGATGCCGACCAACAACTTCAATCCGACGCTGCTGACCTTGGGAACAGGCATCAGCCTGTCGGGTTCGACATGCCAGACAAATGCGCTTGCTTGGGAAAACTTGACCCCGGCAACCGGAACCGGAGATATCCGCTCGAGGGCAGCGGCGATCCGATCCAGCGCGTCTGTTGTCACTTGGCCTGTTCCGCCGGCGCATCATCATAGTAACCCTCGGCCCTCAGCTGGGCTTCGCGCTTTTTCTCGATCATCTTCACCAGCTGGATCGACAACTCATACAGCGGATAGATCGCCATAAAAAGGATCAGTTGACTGATCACGTCGGGCGGCGTCGCGATCGCCGCAAAAATCATGATACCGACAATTGCGTAGCGCCGCGTTCGGCCCAAAGCCTCCGCTGTCACCAGACCAGCCTTGCCCAGCAGGGTCAAAAGCACCGGCAACTGGAAACAGAGACCAAAAGCGATGACGAATTTCATTGTCAAGCCAAGGTATTGATCGATCGTGCCCATGAACGAGATGCCGATCGTGCTTGGCCCGTCTTCGGCAATCGCTTCGCCCTCCGGCCCGAATTGCTGGTAACCAAGAAAGAAATCGAACGCCAACGGCAGGACGACGAAATAGGCGAACGCGGCCCCGATAAAAAACAATACCGGCGATGCAATCAGGAACGGCAGCATCGCGTTTTTCTCTTGCCGGTACAGTCCGGGCGCCACGAAGCGCCACAGTTGATAGGCAACGACCGGGAAAGCAAGAATGAATCCGCCAAACATCGAGATGTTCATCGCCACAACGAAACCGGTTTGCGGACCGGTAAAGATCAGCTCGCACGCCCGGCCCTGATTGGCCAAAGCATCGCAGATCGGCCCGGCCATGAAATTGAAGATTGGCTGGCTAACGGTGAAACTGATGCTCATCATCGCCACGAACGCCAGCAGCGAATAGATGATCCTGCGCCTCAGCTCGGCCAGATGCTCGAACAACGAGGCCCGCGAGTCATCGATCTCGTCCGGTTTGGGCAGCGATTTCATTGGTCCGGCCCGGCTTTCTTGACCGGCTTCCGGCGCGCAACCGGTTTGCGCTTCATCGCCGGCGTTGCGGCGGCGGATGCCGCCGGCGGCGCGGCCGGCGCGGTAACCACCGCCGCGGCGGTGGCGGCAACACCCGGCTTGGCCTGACCCATGACCACCGATTTGGCATAATCGCGGGCCGCGCTTGTGGCCCCGTCCAGACCGGCCATGTTCAAGGACGACATGACCTTGGTCGCTTCGGCCAAACCGGCTTCGTTCGCGGCCTGCTCCATCGTGCGCTGGAAGTCGCGCGCCATCCCGCGCGCCTTGCCCATCAATTGGCCAACGGTGCGAAACATTCCGGGCAGGTCTTTTGGACCGACGACGACAAGTGCAACCGCGCCGATCACGACCATTTCCATCCAGCCGATGTCAAACATGATCGGTCAATCGTCCTCTAAGGATTCAGACTTTGTCTTTGGCAGGGGTCACGTCGAGCGCTTCTTCGGATGCGGCGCGTTCCAGCTCTTCCTTGCCTTCGGTAAGACCCTTTTTGAAACTCGTGATCCCCTTGCCGACCTCGCCCATCAGCGCCGAAACCTTGCCGCGCCCAAACAGCACCAGCACGATCACCGCGATGACCAGAATTCCAAGCGGGCTGAATTTTCCCATATCTTAGCTCCCGATATTCCAGGCCGGCCAACAGTGACCGGACCTGACCCAATCAATGCCAATGTATTCTCTGCTCAAGCGCTGTTCAAACCCATAACAGTCGAATTCTTCACCAATTTCATCGCCGGCGGCTAATGCGAGAACACAAAACAGCGATCCCGGCGCAGCGAAAGCCACAGGACCGTGTCTTTTCGCGGCATGAAGACGCCCGGAATCGTCGCCTTGAGAATCGAACCGTCATGGTCCATTCGCAACTCGACCAAACTTTCCTTGCCCATGAACCGCGCTCTTTCGACCTGACCGCGCGCCGGTACCCCGTCTTGAACCGTTGGCAGCGGTCCGCCCTTGCGGTCAAAATCGATTTTCAGGTGTTGCGGCCGAATGGCCACGTTGACAAAAGCGCCTTCGGCAAGGCCAGGCTGCAGAAACGGGCCGAACACCGTCTCGATTTGACCGTTCAGAACCCGGCCCGGGATCACGTTCAAATCCGAAAAAAACGCCGCCGCCTCGAGGTCAACCGGATTGTTGTAGATGTTGTAGGGCGCGCCGGACTGCACAATGCGCCCGTTTCGCATCAGGGCAATCTGGTCGGCCATGCGCATCGCCTCATCGGGCTCGTGCGTCACCAGCAGCACCGCCGTACCCTCGTCCTTGAGAATCGCCAGGGTTTCGTCGCGGATGCCGTCGCGCAACCGATTGTCGAGGCCGGAAAACGGTTCGTCCATCACCATGACGCGTGGCTTTGGTGCCAGCGCTCGCACCAGCGCCACCCGCTGCTGCTCGCCGCCTGACAATTCATGCGGATACTTTTCGGCCATCTCGGTCAAACCGACGCGCTCAAGCAATTCCATTGCCTTGCGAC
The DNA here is from genome assembly GCA_043736475.1 of Paracoccaceae bacterium. Lineage (GTDB taxonomy): Bacteria > Pseudomonadota > Alphaproteobacteria > Rhodobacterales > Rhodobacteraceae > JANMOK01. Next base: position 1,488 of record JAYTCN010000134.1, on the reverse strand, counting down.
CTGCCGCCGCGCTGTCACCGCGCAGGCCGAAGGCAACGTTGCGAAGCACGTTCAGATGCGGAAACAGGGCAAAGTCCTGGAACATCATGCCGACGGACCGGCGTTCCGGCGGCATATGCTTTCCGTCGTCGGAAATGACGCTGCCATTAATCAGAACCTTGCCGCCTCCCTGTTTCTCAACCCCGGCGGCAATTCGCAGAGTTGTCGACTTGCCACAACCCGACGGACCCAGAAGGCAGGTGATTTCGCCGCTTACCAGGGCGATCGACAGATCATCGACGACACGGCGCCGGCTATAGGCATGAAATATCGACTGCAATTCCAGGCGTGCATGGCCAGACGCCGGTTTCTGATCGTAATTCGTGATTGACATAACCCGACAGAATTCATCAACTTCATCTGCGGCGTAGCAACTCTGCCGAACGAGGGCAAGTTTTGATCACGGCGGGGTCGGCGATTTCGCGTTAACATTCGGTTCATGCTTGAACTGGCAAAGATTGAACCGACAGCCGGTTCGGACAAAAAGGAAGATATCTTGGTCAATTTGATCACCAACGGTGATTTCAGCGGGGCGACAAACGGCGGCACCGATCTCGACCCGTCCGGCTGGACCACCACAGAATCCGCTTTTAACGGTGCGCAGGTTATTCTTGGTGCCCTGCATTTCAACTCCGTTGGCGGCCCGCTTGGCAGTTCGATTGCCCAAACCGTAACCGGAACGCCAATAGGCGAAACGGTGAATTTTTCGTTCAACTATAACGAAGTTGGCTCGGGGCTTGGCTCCAAGAATATCCAGGTCACGATCCGCGACGCCAATAATGTCATCGTCTACACGCAAAACATTACTGTTGCGGGCAATTATTCAACGTCGTTCGTTGCGACGACAAATAACTACACGATCACTTTCCGCGACACCTCGACTGGCGGTGCCGGCAGCGACCCGATCATTGATAACGTGGTTTTCGATGTGCCATTCGTGGTCTGTTTTGCCCGTGGCACAATGATCCGCACCGACAAAGGTGAGGTGGCGATCGAAAATCTTGCCTCGGGCGATCTGGTGCTGACCCGTGACGATGGCTTGCAGCCAATCCGCTGGCGATCGAGCCAAACCGTCGACGCACGCACCAGTTTGGCCCCGATTCTGATCAAAACTGGCGCTTTGGGCAATGACCGTGACCTTCTGGTTTCACCACAGCACCGCATGCTGGTTACCGGCTGGCGGGCGGAATTGCTGTTTGGTGAAAGTGAAGTGCTGGTGGCGGCCAAGAATCTGGTCAACGACACTAACATTCTGCGTGCACCCGTCGATTCAGTGGAATATTTCCATTTCATGTTCGACAAGCATCAAATCGTGCGCGCCAACAATGCTTGGTCTGAAAGCTTTTTCCCGGGCAATTTTGCTTTGCGCGCCATCGAAAATGGCCCGCGTGATGAGCTGTTTGCCGTTTTTCCGGAACTGCGGCAAAGCGCCGACAATTACGGCCCCGT
>JAYTCN010000133.1:0-1964 GCA_043736475.1 Paracoccaceae bacterium | reverse complement strand
ACCGCCGGCAAGGTTCCGCCCCAAATGCCGTTCGCATAGGCGATATCGGAATGACAGATGGCGCAAGCGGCGAGTTTCACTTGAATCTGGCCCGCCATTGGTGGCGCGAGGGATATTTCGGCAATGGAAAAGGGCTTGCCGAATTCTGTGCAGATGGCGGCTTTCATCCGCGCATCCTTGTTGCGTCGGCGTCAAACAATGGCGTGGCGTGAACCGTTGCCTTGCGCCGCTCGCCGAGGATTTCGATGCTGAACTCGGCCCCATCGACGGCGCGATCACGCGGCAGGAAACCCAAGGCAACCGATTTTTGCGCGAAATGGGCATAGCCACCCGAGGTGCAAAAGCCCATGACCTTTTCCCCGTCAAAGATCGGCTCATAGGCCACAACATCGGCGTCGCCGGCGTCGACGATGAACGTTGTCAGTTTTCGTTCCGGTGCTCTGTCACGCAGTTTCAGCGCCGCATCCCGACCGATAAAGTCATTCTTTTTCCAGGAAATGAAACGATCCAGACCTGTTTCAGCCGGGGTATAGTCGGGGCGGTATTCGCGCATCCACGACCCGAAGGATTTTTCAAGCCGCAGCGACATCATTGCCCGCATCCCGAACGGGGTGATGCCGTGGGATTTTCCGGCGGCCATCAGCGCCTGATACAGCGCGACCTGGTGATTGCGCTGCACGTAGATTTCATAGCCGAGATCACCCGTGTAACTGACCCGTGCGACCAGCGCCGGGATGGGTCCGAACGCCAGTTCACGGGCGGAGAGGAACGGGAAGGCAGCATTCGAGACATCAGCCCCGGTCGCGGCCGCCAGGACAGCACGGGCATTTGGCCCGGCGATCTGGAAACCGAGGCGGTCCTGGCTGACATTGGCGACGGTCACGCCCTTGCGGTCATGGCTCATAAACCAACGCATGTGAAAATTCTGCGCCGCATATGAGGCAGTGAGCTGGACCTTTTCAGCGCCCAGCCGCATCATGGTAAAATCGCCGATGATCTTGCCGCTGTCAGACAGCATCGGTGTAAGCGATATCCGTCCGGCTTCCGGAACCCGGCCGGCCATGATCCGGTTGAGCCAGGTCACAGCCTCTGGTCCTTCAACATGGTATTTGCCAAAGTTGTGAATCTCGTTGATGCCGACCGCGGTTCGCACGGCCCGACATTCGTCGCCGATCGTGTCGAAAGCGACGGAGCGCCGGAATGACGGGGTTTCGTAGAGCGGATCGCCCTTGCGGGCGAAATAATTGGCGTGTTCCATGCCATAGCCAACCCCGAAAACCGCGCGCTGAGCCGCCCATAGCGGGTAGGCAGGCGTGGTTTCCAACGGCCGGCCGACCGGCAGCTCCTCGTTGGGGTATGAAATCGAGAAGCGTTTCTGATAGTTCTCGACGACCTTCAGGCGGGTCCAGTTCGGGCCGGTCCAATTGCCAAAGCGGGCGACGTCCATTGCCATCGTATCGCGTTCGGGCTCGCCCAATGCCATCCATTCCGACAAGGCGCGGCCAACCCCGCCGCCTTGGCTGAAACCCGCCATCACCGCGCAGGCCGACCACAGCCCCGGCTTGCCGGGGATCGGGCCGACCAGCGGGTTGCCGTCGGGGGCAAAAGTGAAGGGGCCGTTGATGGTGCGCTTGATGCCGACGCTGCCGATGCAGGGATAACGGTTGAGTGCTGCCTCGAACGGTTCGGCTACGCGGTCGTGGTCGTCGTTCAGCAGCTCGTGGCCGAAATCCCAGGGCGTGCCGTTGACCGACCAGGGCACGCATTTCTGCTCGTAGATGCCCAGAACCAGACCGCGACCCTCTTGCCGCAAATAGGTCTCGCCGCCCGGGTCGATCATGTGCGGCAGTTCGCTGCCGTGATTGTAAACTTCGGGGATGTCGTCGGTGACGAAATATTGATGCTCCATCGGATGCAGGGGCAGGTAGACGCCTGCCAGGGCGCCGACTTCACGCGCCCAGAGG
>JAYTCN010000132.1:0-4731 GCA_043736475.1 Paracoccaceae bacterium | reverse complement strand
CCTCGGCATAGGTGGCGAAATCGAAGCCCCGTTCGTCAAAACCCGGCGCACCCCAATCGAGCAAAAATGGCCGCAGTCCACGCGAGGCAAGATCGCGCAGGAACGAATGCTCGATGTTCAGGTCCAGCACATAGGCCCGGTTGATCAGCGAAGGGATGACCAGAACCGGCTGGCCGTTGGGGTTCGTCGCCTGTGGCGCCGTCCCGAAATCGAGCAGCCGCGAGGACCCCTGGTGCCAGATCACTTCCGGATCCGGAACGCGGCGGGTGTAGGGGTGCGACTGCCAGGCCCGGATGCCCGCCAGCATTTGGCGCAAACGCAGCGAGGATTCGGCGGCAATCGCCAGGGGCTCGGGGATTGCGTCCAAAAGTGCCGCATCTTTGCGCAGGCTGTCGTGCCATGGAAAATCGGGATGCCGGGCGTTTGGCGCGGCAAGCAGGGCCTGCTGATAGGCAATCGCGGCGGAACCGATGTGCAGCGCAAGCGGACTGGGTTGGCCGATGCGGTGCGGCAAGATCATTTCGCGGTCGGCGGCTGCAAGGCACCGTCTTTACATTGGCGCGCAACGTTCAATTCCCACAGATCGAGAAAGCGGGCAGCAATGGTTGGCGCCGGCGCCGGTCGTTCCGATCTGGTCTGGTTTGTCGTCATCGCCCAATCACTTGTTTCGCGCCTGCAAAAATTACGTTGCAGCGGCGAATGCCCGATGTAGATTGGAGCATTCCCGGGGGCGGGTGCAACAGGAGTGTGGCGAGTGGCCGAAAAAGACCCAAAGGCAAAGCCGCCGGTTGTCATCAAAAAATACGCTAACCGCCGTCTGTATAACACGGAACGTTCGACTTATGTCACGTTGGGGCACCTGGCGCAGATGGTGCGCGACGGCGAAGATTTCATCGTGAATGACGCCAAATCCGGCGACGACATTACCCGGTCGGTGCTGACACAGATCATTTTCGAAGAGGAAGCCAAGGGGCAAAACATGTTGCCAACGCGGTTCCTGCGCCAGTTGATCGGACTTTATGGCGATACGCTGCAAGGATTTGTGCCCGGCTATCTGGACGCCTCGATGGACACATTTTCGAAGAATCAGGAAAAGATGCGCGAGCAGGTCCGGTCGGTTTTTGAATCTAATCCGGCGCTGACCAATTTTGAATCGCTGGCGCGAACCAATATGGAATGGTTCGAGAACGCGATGCGGATGTTCGCGCCATTTTCCGCCGGCGCGGCTATGGCCGAGCGGGCCGCGAAGGAACCGGCTGCATCGCGCAACGTTGAGTTGGACGAGCTGAAGACCCAGCTGGCGACGATGCAGGTCCAGTTGGCCAAACTGGTCAACAAATAGGTGAACGGCCGCTGCCCCTGGTGCGGAGACGACCCGCTTTACGTTGCATACCACGACACCGAATGGGGCGTGCCGGAATGGGACGGGCGTGCGCTGTGGGAAAAACTGGTGTTGGACGGGTTTCAGGCCGGCCTGAGCTGGATCACCATTTTGCGCAAACGCGAGAATTTCCGCGCCGCATTTGCCGGGTTTGACCCCGTGGCTGTCGCCGGATTCGGCGCGTTGGACGTGGCCCGACTGATCGGTGATGCCGGGATCATCCGGCATCGCGGCAAGATCGAAGCGGCGATCAACGGAGCGCGGATATGGGCGCGGATTGAGGAACGCGAGGGGTTCGCGCCGTATTTGTGGAAATATGTGGACGGGCGGCCTGTGGTGAATGCTTGGCAATCGATGAGCGAGATTCCGGCTTCGACACCTTTGTCAGAGCGGATTGCCAAAGATTTGAAGGCCGAGGGGTTCAAGTTCTGTGGTCCGACGATTGTGTATGCCTTCATGCAAGCGGTGGGCATGGTGAATGACCATCTTGTGGGGTGTGAGAGGCACGGCGCGATTTCGGGAGCACATTGACTGCCCGGATGCGCAAAAGTTTGTCAGAGTGTCGCGCCCACATCAAGACGGTGCACGATCCCTTCGGTTTCGGGCTTCCACGCCGGATAGCGTTTCAGCACCAACGGATCGTGGCCGGGGATGACGCGATCGCGTGAGCTGGCAAGCTGTTCCAGCCGAGTATAGGACTTCAACGTCTCCTCAACATCAATGGTGATAGAGAACGGCTTACGCTTTTCGAAGTTCTCGTACAAATGCGCCGCATCGGAGGCAAGCATGAGCGGGCCGTTGGCTGTCATCACCCGGACGGACTGCAGCCCTTTGCTGTGGCCGCCCATCCGGTGTACGGTCACGCCGGGAGCCACTTCGCCATCGCCATCATGAAACTGAACCCGGCCCGAATAGACCTTTTTCACCATGCTGCAGACGTGGTCGGCGGTGAATACCCCGCGCATCGGCTCTTCGCACATGCACGGACCGGTGGCGTAGGCCATCTCCGCGGCCTGAATGTGAAAGTGGGCCGCGCCATAGTGGTCGAGTGTTCCGGCATGGTCAAAATGCAGGTGCGAGATGATCACGGTCTCGATGCTGGCGGCCTCGATTCCGATATGCTTCAAGACTTCCCTCGGCTCAAGATTCAGTGGGCGGCCGCGAGTTTTGGCTTCGGCGTGATCATAGCCAGTGTCGAAAAGGATCGTCCGATTGGCATTGCGGATTACCCATACGAAAAAATCAAGCGGCTGCGGACTGGAGTGGTCGTCGGCGGACATGAAGTTGTCGAACCGGGTCCGGTCAGGTTGCGTTGCATATTTCAGAGCAAGGACTTCGTAGGTTTCTGACATCAGTTTTCTGTGCTCGCTGAACTATACAGTGGGGATCGTCGTCCTGAATCGGACAAAAGTCAAAGGCCTCTTCCAACCGCGGTCGCACATGCGATGTTCGATGGGCGGCATTTGTTGATGCCTTCATGGAAGCGGTGGGCATGGTGAATGATCATTTGGTGGGGTGTAAGTGGCATGGGGAGGTTGGGGCATTAGGGTTGGTGCGCAAAATGTATTTGGCGTGAAAAGACAGTTCTTTATATTTTTGCCTTAAACCGGAAATCTGAAAGGAAGCAAAAAAGGCGCCACTGGCGCCTTTTTCCGTTCAGCCGCAACGGTGCGAAGCGGCGTAGCCGCAATCACCTCGGAGACAACAACTGGGTAGGCGAAACGCGCCTGCCGTCGTGCTGAAAGCACGCCTTCGGCGTGACGGCAGTCAGGCGCGGCGCGGAATGCCTTGGCATCCCGGGCGGTTTATTGGGCAATGGCGGTGGCCAGCGGGGCCACAGGCCCCCGCTGGAGATTGAAACAGTTGTGGTTGCGGAACTGCAAAAGTCCAGTAGATTTGATGCGTGCGAGCACGCACCTTACAAGCACTCCACTTCATCATTTGCCTCGCCCAACTCCATTGCGTATAGCGGAGCGGCATTCTTGAGGGCGGCGGGCAATGGCTGAGGGCAAATCATCAAACACGATGTGGGGCGGGCGGTTTGCTGGTGGACCTGATGCCGTCATGGAAACGATCAACGCTTCGATTGGCTTTGATAAGCGACTGGCGGCGCAGGATATTGCCGGATCGCAGGCGCATGCGGCGATGTTGGCGGCGCAGGGGATTATTTCGGCAGCGGATGGCGCGGCCATTCGGACGGGGCTGACGCAGGTTTTAGCCGAGATCGAGGGCGGCAATTTCGTTTTTTCGACGGCTTTGGAGGACATTCACATGAATGTTGAAAGTCGGCTCAAGGAATTGATCGGCGTCCCGGCCGGGCGTTTGCATACGGCGCGGTCACGCAACGACCAGGTGGCGGTGGATTTCCGGCTGTGGGTGCGCGAGCAGTGTGATGTCGCGGTTGCCGGGATTGTGGCCTTGCAGCGGGCGTTGCTGGCACAGGCCGAGGCGGGGGCGGCGATGGTGATGCCGGGCTTCACCCATTTGCAGGTGGCCCAGCCGGTGACCTGGGGCCACCACATGCTGGCCTATGTCGAGATGCTGGGGCGCGATGCCGCGCGGTTCAAGGATGCGCGGGCGCGGATGAACGAGTCGCCCCTGGGGGCGGCGGCATTGGCGGGAACCTCGTTTCCGATCGACCGGCAGATGACCGCGACGGCGCTGGGGTTTGAACGGCCGATGGCCAACTCGCTGGATGCGGTGGCGGATCGGGATTTTGCCCTGGAGTTTCTGAGCGCCAGCGCGATCTGCGCCGGGCATCTGTCGCGGTTGGCCGAAGAATTGGTGATCTGGTCGTCGGTGCAATTTCGCTTTGTGGTGCTGAGCGACCGGTTCACCACGGGGTCCTCGATCATGCCGCAGAAGAAAAACCCGGATGCCGCCGAGCTGATCCGGGCGAAAATTGGCCGGATTACCGGCGCGCTGGTCGGGCTGCTGATGGTGATGAAGGGACTGCCGCTGACTTATTCCAAGGACATGCAGGAGGATAAGGAGCCGGTGTTTGACGCGGCGGACGCGCTTGTTCTGGCGCTGGCGGCGATGGGTGGGATGGTGGCGGATATGGTGCCGCAACAGGCGAATTTGCGCGCAGCAGCGGCGAGCGGATTTTCCACGGCGACGGATCTGGCGGATTGGCTGGTGCGGATGCTGGGCCTGCCTTTCCGCGACGCCCATCACGCGACCGGTGCCTTGGTCAAACTGGCCGAGGATCAGGGCTGTGGCCTGGCGGAACTGAGTTTGGCGCAGATGCGGTCGGTTCACAGCGGCATCACCCAAGCGGTTTTCGCTGTTCTGGGCGTGGAAAATTCGGTGGCAAGCCGGGCCAGTTTTGGCGGTACGGCGCCCGAACA
>JAYTCN010000131.1:0-4739 GCA_043736475.1 Paracoccaceae bacterium | reverse complement strand
GCAAGATTCCGTCGCCAACCCAAAGGATCGCCGATCTTCTGGCCGAAGTGGAAACCGCCGATCGTGTCGGACTTGATGCCTTTGGCATCGGCGAACATCACCGCGCCGATTTCCTCGACTCGGCAACGGCGGTCCTGCTCGCCGCCGCCGCCGCGCGCACCAGGAACATCCGCCTGAACAGTGCTGTCACCGTGCTCAGCGCCGCCGATCCGGTGCGGGTCTTTCAGGAATTCGCCACGCTTGACCTGATCTCGCAGGGCCGGGCCGAAATCGTCGCCGGACGCGGCTCGTTCGGCGAGGCCTATCCGCTGTTTGGTCTGCCCTTCGAGGCCTACGACGCTCTGTTCGCGGAAAAACTTGGTCTTTTGCTGGAGTTGCGCGACAATGTTCATGTCCATTGGTCGGGCGCGTTCCGGCCGCCGCTGACCGGGCAAGGCGTCTATCCCCGTCCGCATCAGCCCCGCCTGCCGGTCTGGGTCGGGGTTGGCGGCACGCCGCAATCCTTCATCCGCGCCGGCATGCTCGGCCTGCCGCTGATGGTGGCGATCATTGGCGGCGAGTTCCGGCGCTTCCGTCCGCTGGTCGATCTCTACCGCGAGGCCGGTGCGAAAGCGGGCCACCAGCCCGAGGCACTGCGCGTCGCCATCCACGCCATGGGCTTTGTCGGCGCGACCATGGCCGAGGCGAAAGAGGCGTTTTATCCGGGCTGGGCCTATATGTTGACCAAGATCGGCCGCGAGCGCGGCTGGCCACCGGCGTCGCGTGAACAATACGAGGCGATGACCGGGCCGCATGGCGCCTATCTCATCGGCGACCCGCAGACGGTCGCCGACAAGATGCTGCAGGCCAGCGAGGCGCTCGGCGGCCTTGCCCGGATTTCCTTCCAGATGAGTTCCGCCTCGCTGGATCCGGTGTCGATGCAGCGTTCGATCACGCTCCTTGGCACCGAAGTCGCCCCGCTCGTCCGCCGCGCCGTAGCGCCGGCCTAAGCCTCGCCCGCCAGCCAGGCGGCGCATTCCGGCCCCAGCTCGGCGACGGCCCGCGCCTCATAGGCGGCCACCTCGTCCGCCGACAGCACATCCCGCCAGCGCCCGTTGGTGCCCTTGTTGATAAACGTCGCGCCACCGCCCTTCCACGCCACGCCGCCACGCGGTGCAGTCAGCGAAGCATTGGCCTTCATGTAGTCAAAGCTGCAATGTGACACGATCGTCTCGAATGTCGCCTTTTTCGGCGCCAATCCGAGAAACCCGGCAATCTGCCGGACCGATCCGGCAAGATCGGCCTTCAGCCCATTGAAATGGATCAGTTTCACGTTCGGCTGGTTGCGGATGTCCCACCAGGTCCGGACGTGGTCCCAGAATGACCAGTACGGAAACCCGTCGCGTTCCAGCCACTGGCGATAGAATTCATGCACGTCGCCGGTGCCGCGTTCCAGCTTCGGCGCGGTCCGGCCCGGAAAGTTGTTGAAACGGTCGAAATACTCGTCGGTCCCTTTGAAATGATGGTTGAAAAAACTCCAGGCCGTATCGCGCCCGTCACGCGCGATATAGATGTATTTCGCCTGCGCCGACATGCGCAGCGCGTCCGCAGGCAGATGGGTCTTCAGGAACCGGCGATGGCTTTGGTCCGGCAATGCGGTCAAAACTTCCGCAGTCGTCAAACGCATATCAACCCAAGGCGACAATTCGTGAATGTTGAGGCCTTCGGCCCCGTCGAATATCAGCTGCGAGACGATCTGCTGCACCCAGGTCGTCCCGGATTTTGCATAGGTGGCAATGACAATGTCATCGTCGCGGAAGGCGAAGTCGTTCCAGCGGGTCGAATCCATCAGCAGATTCTGCAACTCGCGGGTTTTGGTCCCGCAATCATTTTCCGCAAGCAACGCCATCACAGGCTCCCGATCCACTCTGTCATCTTTTCCACCACGCGTTCCGTCTGCCCCGGACTCAATATATCCCCCGCCAGAACATGCGCATAGGCGTCATCGTCCAGCCCCATGGTGACGGCCACCAGCTCATGCGCCGCGCCCCATTTCCCGGCGACCCGCCGCGTGCGCGCCGGATTCACCACCTGATCGGCATCGCTGATCAGGAACAAAGCCGGCACCCCCGCATTTTCAAACGGCAACGCCACCGCCGCCTTCACCAAAGCCCCCATCGGCAACACCGAAACCGTCGGGTATTTCGTCGTCCAATACTTGGCATTCGCCGCATTCACCGGCTCGAACCCGCGCTCCTTGCCCGCCAATAGCGGCAAAATCTGCCGCGCAAACGGCATGGTCAGCAACGGCGCCAGCACCGAATTCACCCCAAAGTTGGGGGAAACCAGCACCAACCCCGCCAGATCCGCGCTCAAATTCGGATCAAACGCCGCCAAAACCGCCAGCGCGCCCCCGGTCGAGGTGCCAATCACCACCACCCGATCCCCCAATCTTCGCCCTATCGCCATCGCCTCGGCCATGTCGATCATCCAGTCGTTGACCACCGGCTCGGCCATCGCCGCCGACCCGCGTCCATGCCCGGCCAGCCGGGTCAGGAACAGATTGGCCCCCAATGCCTTCGCCGCCAGCTGCGGTACCGGCGCAATCTCCTGCCGCGTCGCCGAAAACCCGTGCACATAAACCAGTGCCAGTTTCGTACGGACCTTGCCCGCCGGATCGGCCCAGACAATCGCCTTTTCCGCCCCCGGGGTGACGTCGCCGAATGCTGCCTCGCGGGTGGCGAGCCAGGCATCCAGGTCCCCGCCGATCACCGAATCGGCAAACGCCGCCAAAAACCGTTTCACGCCAATTCCTCAACCGCCCGAACCATCAAAGCCAGTTGCTCCGGTTCCGAGAACCGGTGCCCGGCACCTTTGACCAGGGTCAGCCGCATGTCGGGGCATTGCGCGTGTTTCAACAACCGCAGCGCCGTCGTCACCGGCACCTCGTCATCCGCCAACCCATGCAACAGCCGAACCGGAAACGGCAGCGGCAGCGGCAGGTCCAGTACGCAGTGTTCGCGGCCATCCTCGATCAATCGTTTCCAAACCCCGAAAGACCCGCCCGGATTGCTGTCAGGCACCATACCGACACCTTGGTGACGCAGATGAGCACGTTCCGAAACGCTCATCGCCGCCCACATATCCTCGGTGAAGTCCGGTGCCGCCGCGATACCGACCAGCCCGGCAATGCGTTCCGGCATCGATCGTGCCAGCAGCAGCATCAACCACCCCCCCATGCTGGAGCCGACCAGTATCTGCGGCCCTTCGGTCAGGCCGCGAATGATGGCCCCGGCGTCGCGGAACCAGTCGCCGATGCAGCCTTGCCGAAACTGCCCGGACGACTGTCCATGCCCGCTGCAATCAAACCGCAGGAACGGCCGGCCCGTCGCCCGGGCCCATTGATCCAGATGCAGCGCCTTGCTGCCGTTCATGTCCGACATCAGCCCGTGCAGGAACACCACGCCCCGACCGCTCCCGCGATGCCGCGCATAGGCCAGCCGCGCCCCGTATTGCGTGTCAAAAAACTGTTCCATCGCCGCAGATTGCACCGGGCACAGCCCGCTTGACAACGCCGCTTCGCCCGGCAATCGTGCCCGCCATCCGTAACCGGGCGTTTCGTAGGCGCCAAACCACGAGGTGATTGCCATGAATGGCAGCATTTCCCTGACTCTTCCCGACGGCGCGAAACGCGACTATCCGCCCGGCACCACCGGCATCCAGGTGGCAGCCTCCATCTCGCCGTCATTGGCCAAGGCCGCCCTTGCCTGCTCAATCGATGGCAAGCTCAGCGACCTCTCGCAAGTCATTGACAGAGATGCAACTTTCGCCATCCACACCCTCAAGGATGAGAAACCGGCGCTCGAACTGATCCGCCACGACTGCGCCCATATCATGGCCCGGGCGGTGCAGGAAATCTGGCCGGAGGTGAAAGTCACCATCGGCCCGGTGATCGAGAACGGCTGGTATTACGATTTCGACCGCGCCGCGCCGTTCAGCAGCGAAGACCTGGAGCGTATCGAGAAAAAGATGCGCGACATCATCAACTTGCGCGACGAAGTTCGCAGCGAAATCTGGCCGCGCGACCGCGCCATCGCCTTCTACAAGGCCCAGAACGAACCCTACAAGGTCGAACTGATCGACGCCATACCCGCAGACCAGCAAATCCGCATGTACTGGCACGGCCCCTGGCAAGACCTCTGCCGCGGCCCGCATCTGGTCCACACCGGCCAGGTTCCCGGCGACTGCTTCAAGTTGACGAGCGTGGCCGGTGCCTACTGGCGCGGTGACAGCAAAAACAAGATGCTGCAACGCATCTACGGCGTCGCCTTTCGCAACCGCGACGATCTCAAGGCCTATCTGCACATGGTCGAGGAGGCCCAGAAACGCGACCACCGCAAGCTTGGCCGCGAGATGGACCTGTTCCACATGCAGGAGGAAGCCCCCGGCATGGTGTTCTGGCATCCCAAGGGCTGGACGATCTACCGCGAACTGGAAGACTACATGCGCCGCCGCCTGATAAAGGCCGATTACAAGGAAATCCGCACCCCGCAGGTGGTCGACCGGGTGCTCTGGGAGCGCTCCGGCCACTGGGAGGCCTACCGCGAGAACATGTTCATCGTCGAAGTGGACGAGGAAGGCGCGAAAGAAAAGCGCATCAACGCGTTGAAACCAATGAACTGCCCCTGCCATGTGCAGATCTACAACCAGGGTCTGAAATCCTACCGCGACCTGCCGTTGCGGTTGGCCGAATTCGGCTC
>JAYTCN010000130.1:0-4739 GCA_043736475.1 Paracoccaceae bacterium | reverse complement strand
ATTCGTTCAGGTTCGCGGGCGATTCGGCACTGGTCGCGGCGTTGTCGGCAAGTTGCGACAATTCCTTGGCGATTGCCGCGCCGTTGCTGGTCAGGCGGGCAGTGCCCGATCCGGCAAAGCAGAGCGCTATTAGCAACAGAGCGCCCGGTCGGCGAAGAACGGTTTTATGCATCATTTTGCTGCCGATGCCAGCCCGCGGGCCAACAGTGTCTGCTTCAAGGTCGCCAGCAATTGGTCAACGTCGCTCGCTTCCGCAGATGGTGCCTTCGCCTGTGCTTCAATTTCGCGGTCCGACTCGGTTGGGTCTGGTGGACCAAGCCTGTCTTGCGGCCGAAGTTTGAGGGGAAGACGATACGCCATGGTTCCGCCAGCCAAATTCGTCGCATCGTTCTGCTTGTTGGCGCGTTTGTTCTCGAGCACATTGGCCGTCAGAATTTCCAGACGACCCGCGGCAATTTCTGCCCTGGCGGTCATTTCCTGAAGGTTATTGACCGCATCCCCGCTGAACTGGCGTGTAGAGGTCAATGCGGCTTTCATACTGTCGACTTGCGCCGACAAGGTGGCAATGGCCGCGCCCAGGCCCTGATCCAAATTCTTGAATTTGCTCATTTTCACCGCCAGGGTCCGACAATAAAAGGCGGCAGCAAAGGTGCCGGCCAGCAACAACATGTCTGCAATGAAACCCAAAATTCACCCCTTGCTTAAAACAAATTCGGTAATCAGCAGATCTCTGATCCGGTCGTTCCCGGCGACAATTTGCAGTCGTCGCAGCATTTGAGCGCGCAGCCGGGAAAGCGCAGCCGGCGATTCCAGGTCGTGTTCGGTAACAGCCCGAAGATAGGTATTCAGTACGTCCTGAAATCGCGGTTTGAGGTGCGAAATCTCGGCCGCATACTCGGGCAATACCTCCAGATGCGCCGAAAAGTTCAGGTATCTGGACCGAGCGTCACTGCCCAAGGACAGAACCATCGGCTCCAGCGCCACGAACGCGACACGTGATACCGGCGATGTCGCGACGGCAATGTGGCCATTGGCGTCCGCCGCGCCTTCGCTCGCGACGCCAGTCAAAATGCCGGAACCGGTTGCGTAGTAGCCCGCCCCGCCAAAAACCAATGCAGCGACTAGCCCCGCCAGTAATCCTTTCTTGCCGGATTTCTTGGCGGGCACGGGCGTTCCAGATTCCTCAGACGCTGATTTTGCCAAGACTCATCCTCGCGTTGCTTGGCTCCAACCTAATGCAGCCGGCACTAACCGAATCTTAAGATGCGATGACGAATAGTTGCGAATGTCATCCCGCCAGAATGGCGCTTGAGAACGTCCGGAAATACTAGGTGCTCAACATTTTCGCCGCATGGTCTCGTCTGGACAACCGAAAGCGCGTCGTTGCGATTTTGGCGACTTTGTCGCTTATCGCAACCTTCTCATTTCTCTACCAGGCCGCGACCTCGCCGACGATGGCGCTTCTGTACGCCGGCCTCGACGCAGCCGCGGCAGCCGAAATTGTCGATGCGCTTGAACAAAATGGATCCGAGTTTGAAATTCGGGGTGACGCCATCTACGTCGACCAAACAGAGCGTGATGCTATTCGTCTGATGCTGGCGGGCCAATCCCTGCCCGCAGGCGGACCCGTGGGATACGAATTGCTTGATGAGCTGTCGGGGTTTGGCACCACCAGCCAAATGTTTGACGCGACTTTTTTGCGCGCTCGCGAGGGAGAACTGGCGCGTACCATTCTCGCCACGCCGGGCGTTCGTGCGGCGAGGGTGCACATTGCGGCGACCAATAACAAGCCGTTCGGCGCAAAGGGCGAAAGCACGGCTTCCGTCAGCGTAACCCTGTCACAACAGGCGCTGGGGGCAGAGCATGCGCGGGCCATTCGCCACCTGGTCGCGGCGGCCGTATTTGGCCTTAAGCCCGAGAATGTGACAATCATCGACGCCACCAGTGGTGCGGTTCTGGTCGCGGGTGAAAATGGCGCCGGCGCCGGTCAATCCGCTAGCCCGGCCGAGCATGCCGAAAGACTTAGGCGCGGAATTGAAAGGCTTCTCGAAGCGCGTGTCGGGTCGGGCAAAGCGGTTGTCGAGGTCAGCGTTGAACTGGAAACGGCATCGGAAAGTGTCGTTGAACGAAGTTTCGACCCGGAGCGGACGGTGCCGGTCAGCACCGAAACCGAAGAAACCTCGCAGGCCGAAAACGGCACCGGCGCTTCGAATGTTACCGTCGCGTCGAACCTGCCGGACGGGAACACGTCAGCGGGCGGCCAATCGAACAGCAACAGCACGACAATTAAAGAGCGCATCAACTACGAACTTTCGGAAATGACCCGCGAAACCATCCGAAATCCCGGCGAAATTCGGCGGGTTACCGCCGCGATACTGATTGACGGAATTACCAGTCAGGATGAAAGCGGAAACAACGTTTGGGCACCCCGCAGCCCCGAGGAAATCGAAACCTTCACCGCTTTGGCCAAGTCTGCCATTGGCTATAGTGAGGATCGTGGCGACGTGGTGACGGTGACGTCGCTTGAGTTTCCTGCGGCCGAAGTCGAAGGAACCTTGGCCGAACGGTCCCCCTTTGACTTGCTCGCCGTCAACTACATGAAGTTGGTTCAACTTTCGGTGCTGGGCCTGGTCGCTTTGGTGCTTGGGCTGTTCGTGGTTCGACCAATTCTTTCGTCGTCGCAGTCGGACCATTTGCAGTTGACCGCAGAACCGCGGGCTCTTCCTGAACCCATCGAAGCAATCGCCCAGATCGCCGGTACAGCCGTAAGAGTGGCTGCGCCGAGCGACGCTTTGGGTGCTCTGCGCGGATTTGTGACCGAAAGGTCCGCCGAATCATCGAAGGTGCTCAAAGGATGGATTGACCCGCAACAAAGCGCGGGGAGCGCCTGATGCGAGCCAAGCTTGAGTTGAAACAATTTCATGAACCAGTCGCCGGCATAAACCTGTTGAAATTTGAGGTCGGCGGCGGGAAGTTTGCAGCCATTGCCGCATACGACCGTGGATTTGCCGACGGCGTCGAAAGTGCGGTGCGACAAGCAGCTGCCGAAAAGGCAGAGTTCGCGGCGCTGGTTGTCGAATCGCTGGGCGAAATAAACCTTACGGCGACTGAAGCGAGGTTTCGCGTGCTGTCGATCATTCGTCCGGCGCTGGAAGCGATACTCGATGCCGTTTGCCCGGATCTCGCATTGCATGCTCTCAAATCCGAAATCCTGCGCGAGGCAGCGTTGGTTCTGGAAGATGATATTCGGCGCCCGATCAATGTTCTTGTGGCTCCGCAAAACGCCGAAATGCTGACCCGATCATTGGCGAAACAGCATCTGGGTCTTGAGATTCAAAGTGACCCTGATCTGGCCGCGCACCAGGTCGAGCTGGATTGGGGGACCGGGCATGTCGTCATCAATTTGACCGACTGCATCGACCGGTGCCGGTCGATTGTTTCGAATTATTTCGCAGACCAAGGAAAGGCGAGCGTCGATGACCAGTGATATCGAAAGCCAGCAGCCCGCGAAGATAGATCGGCTGTCGAAAGTCGAATCCGCTCTTGGCACCGACGGCCCATTTCGAAACATTCCCATCGAAGTTTCGGTCATAGTCGGGAAGGCAAAATTGACGGTGTCCGAATTGGTCAATTTGCAGGCCGACTCCGTCCTTTCCCTCGATTCGAAAATTGATGACCCCGTAGAAATTTACGTCGGCGACCGGTTGATCGGCCTTGGTGAACTTCAGGAAGTCAGCCACGGCGCAGCGCAGGTTCTGGCAGTCCGCCTGACCGAGATTGCGGACCAAGGCGGTCGGCGCTGAATGGCAATCCGCGTGCCGCTCGTCGCCGTCGTCCTTGCGCTCGGCTTGCTCTTCGGTGCCGTCCCGGCGGCCGCACAAGATCTGACGTCAATTCTCGGCGCGGACGGTTCGCTCAGTCTGCGAGCGGTTCAGCTCTTTGCGCTTCTGACGTTGCTGTCGCTGGCACCGGGAATCGCGATCATGGTTACGTGTTTTCCATTCATGCTGACGGTCCTTGCCATCTTGCGTCAGGGAATCGGGCTTCAACAATCACCGCCAAACATGCTGATCGTCTCGCTGGCCATCTTCTTGACATGGTTTGTCATGGAGCCGGTCTTTCAGCAGTCCTGGAGCGAAGGCGTGGTGCCGCTTTCGCAAGGCACGCTGTCACAACAGGCGGCGCTACCGCTGATCATTGCACCGTTTCGCGAATTCATGGAGCATCGGGTCGACCGCGACACGGTCGAAATTCTCGGAACGTCAATTGGCTTCGTTCCCGAGGTAGGGTCGGAAAAGCGCGTGCCTCTGAAATTGCTGGTGCCCTCATTTCTGCTCAGCGAGATCCAGCGCGGCTTCGAGATTGGCTTTCTGATCTTTCTGCCGTTTCTGGTGATCGACCTTGTCGTCGCCGCGGTGCTGATGTCGATGGGCATGATGATGGTGCCGCCGGCCGCGGTGTCGCTGCCGTTCAAACTGATATTCTTTGTCTTGGCCGACGGCTGGTCTTTGTTGGCCGGGGCCCTGGTGCGCAGCTACAACTGACCCGACGGGTGTCGGCTGCCTTTGGATAATGCACCCATTTCAAAATTTTCTGACGTTGCCAACGAATTCAGAGGTGGTTCGGGGAAACTGAACAGCTGGGATAAGTGGATTTTCCGCGTATGAGCCGGGCGAGAAATTGATCCAGTGGATCAATTTCCCGGCGATTGGTCGGCATGATTGCCGCGAGCGAGGAGA
>JAYTCN010000129.1:0-11172 GCA_043736475.1 Paracoccaceae bacterium | reverse complement strand
AATTCCGGCACCAGCCGCTCGAACTTGGACGGCGACTGGGTATGCGGCGTGTTCCACAAATAACGCATTTCCTGTTTGCTGGGTATGAGATCAGGCATGCAAAATAAAAGATAAATTGCCAAAATTTCGATAAATGATATTCATAAATGCATGGATAAGCATTTAGCGCCGCTGGACTGGACTCTTGTCCAAGCTTTTCTGGAAACCGCGGAGACCGGGACGTTGTCGGCTGCGGCTTTGAAACTGGGTTTGAGCCAGCCAACGCTGGGTCGTCAGGTGAAAGCGGCGGAACAGGCGCTTGGTGTCACCTTGTTCAACCGGCAAGCGCGGGGCCTGGCGCTGACCGATGCGGGAACAGCCTTGCTGGAACCGGCGCGGGTGATGAGGACCGCTGCCGCCCAGCTGGCATTGGCCGCAGCCGGACGGTCCGCGAGCCTGGCGGGCGTGGTGCGGATTACCGCCAGCGCCATCGTTTCGCAATATGTGCTGCCGTTGATGCTGGCGCATATCCGGATTGTGGAGCCGCAAATCCAGCTGGAACTGGTGCCGTCGGATACGACCGAGAACCTGCTGTTCCGCGAGGCCGATATTGCGGTGCGGATGTACCGCCCCGAGCAACTCGACGTGATCACGAGAATGGTTGCCGAGTTGCCGACGGGGTTGTTTGCGGCAAAGTCCTACGTGGCGCGCAAGGGGTTGCCGGAGACGGCAGAATCCATTTTTGAGCACGATTTCGTTGGTTATGACCGTTCAGACTACATTATTCGCGGCTTCAAAAGCGTCGGCTGGAAAGTGGCGCGGGAATTTTTTCCGGTGCGCTGTGACAATCAGATCGTCTATTGGCAACTGGTGCGCGCCGGGTGTGGCATCGGCGGGGCGCAACTGCAGATCGGGTTGAACGATCCCGGTCTGGTGCGCGTTCTGCCACAGCTGGAACTGCCAACGCTGCCGGTTTGGCTGACCGCGCATGCGGCCCTGCGGACCAACGCCCGGATCCGGCGGGTGCATGATCTGCTGGCCGAAGGGTTTGCGACGCATTTCGGCTGAGCCGTAACTTGACCGGGCGCGGGCAAAAAGATAGGCGATCTGCAAGACGCGCAAAGGAGCCGGGCATGCGAAACTTTTCCCTTTTGATCCTCGCCGGCGACGGAATCGGCCCGGAAGTGATGGCCGAAGTCAAAAAGATCATCGGCTGGATGGGATCGCGGCGCGGATTGAATTTCGACGTCGGCGAGGGGCTGGTCGGCGGCTGCTCCTATGACGCGCACGGCACGCCGCTGACCGACGCGACGATGGCGCGGGCGCAGGCGGCGGACGCGGTGTTGCTGGGGGCGGTGGGCGGACCGAAATATGATTCGCTTGATTTCAGCGTCAAACCGGAGCGCGGGCTGCTGCGGTTGCGCAAGGAGATGGACCTGTTTTCCAACCTGCGCCCGGCCCAGTGCTTTGACGCGCTGGCCGAGTTTTCCTCGCTGAAAAAGGAAATCGTCGCGGGTTTGGATATTATGATCGTGCGCGAACTGACCAGCGGCGTCTATTTCGGTGAGCCGCGCGGGATTTTCCCTGACAATGAGGGTGGCCGGGTTGGTATCAACACCCAGCGCTATACCACGAACGAGATCAGGCGGGTGGCGCGGTCGGCGTTCGAGCTGGCGCGGCGGCGGGGCAACAAGGTCTGCTCGATGGAAAAGGCCAATGTGATGGAATCGGGCATTCTGTGGCGCGAGGAAGTGCAATGGGTGCACGACAACGAATACCCCGATGTCGCGCTGAGCCATATGTATGCCGATGCCGGGGCGATGCAGCTGGTGCGCTGGCCCAAGCAGTTTGACGTGATCGTCACCGACAATCTGTTTGGTGATCTGCTGTCGGATTGCGCCGCGATGCTGACCGGTTCGCTGGGCATGTTGCCCTCCGCTTCGCTGGGGGCGGTGCAGGCCAACGGGCGACCCAAGGCTTTGTACGAGCCGGTGCATGGCTCGGCCCCCGATATTGCCGGCATGGGCAAGGCCAATCCGATCGCCTGTATCCTGAGTTTTGCCATGGCGCTGCGGTATTCGTTCGATCTGGGCGATGAGGCGGCGCGGGTGGAGCAGGCAGTGGAGAAAGTGCTGGCCGACGGGCTGCGCACGGCGGATTTGATGGGGCCGGAAGGCGGGACTGCGGTTTCGACCGGGGCGATGGGGGATGCGGTGGTAGCGGCGCTGGAGGTGAGCATTGACTCGTGACTCGTGTCACGTTACACTCGTTGCGTGATTGGCCCGGAATCATTTCGTAACAAGGAACTCAGGAAACTATTTCTGGGAGAACGGGCGCGAATTGACGATCGTTGGCGCCGAAAGATCGAACGCATGCTTGCATCTCTAAATGTCGCTGTTAGTCCAAGTGAATTGACCATGTACCGATGCCACCCGCTGCACGGGGACCGTGACGGAATTTGGGCCATGCATGTGTCGCCAAACTTCAGGGTGACTTTTGCTTGGAGCGATGAAGGGCCAACAGAAATTGATCTGCGGGACTACCATGGGACGTAGCGAGACCGGCTTGGGCTTCCGCCCACCACATCCAGGCGAGGTCTTGAAACAAGATGTGATGCCGCTGACAGGCATGACCGTCGCTGAGGTGGCCGGACATCTGAACGTTTCGCGTGCAACCTTGTCCGAACTGCTGAATGAGCGGCGCGATGTAAGTCAGGACATGGCTATCAGGTTGGGCAAAGCTTTTGGAAATGGTACGCGGTTCTGGCTGGCATTGCAGATGCAGTTTGATCTGTGGATGCTGGAACAGGAGCGGACTTTCCAAATTGACGTGGCGCCAATTTCCTTGATCGAGGAAAATGCGGCCTGAACGCGCGAGACTTTGACCCCGCCGCCATCCGTGATGCCCTGATCGACCTGATCACCGACATCGCCCCCGATGCGGTCTCGGCCAATCGTTATGGCGGGCTGGTGTTCGAGGGCGAGGCGGGCGTGCACCGGTCGATATTTTGCGGGATATTCGAGTTTAAGGCGCATTTCGGGCTGGAGTTCAGTCGCGGGGCGCAGTTGGACGATCCGGCTCGGCAGCTCGAAGGCCAGGGTCAGTATCGAAGACATCTGAAACTGCGCTCGCTGAACGATGTTGTCGGCAAGGACGTGGCTGGCTTTGTCGCCCAAGCCTATGCGCTTGTCGCGAATTAAGACTCCGCTTGCAGAAACTGAAGCATCGGCGTAAATCCCCGCACCGGTTCGGAGTGTAGCGCAGCCTGGTAGCGCACCTGCTTCGGGAGCAGGGGGTCGGAGGTTCGAATCCTCTCACTCCGACCAGTGTGCGGCCCGGTGAGGTCGGTGGACGTTTGCCGCCGGGGCCCCGGTCTGACGATCGACGTCAGTCGCGGGAGGGTGAAACGGCCGAATTCCTGATCGATTTTCGCTGGTACGATGCTCTGGGTATCGTCGGGTCGGTCCTGATCGTCGCCGGTTATTTCGCCGTCTCGAACAAAAAGATGGACGCCAGCCTGCCGCCGTTTCAGTTGCTCAACTTGGCCGGGGCGGTAATGCTGATCGTGTCGCTGGCCTTTCGGCCGAATGCCGGGGCGCTGCTGATCGAGGTTCTGTGGGCCGTGATCGCATTGGTTACGTTGATGCGGTACTATCTTAAACGGTGACCTGTTTTTGCTGGCCGTCGTTTTTCGTTCAGGGACGGGCATATTAGGCCAGTCAACGCGCCCGATCCGTGCTGTCTGACTGGAAAGCAGCCGGGATCACACATGAGTTTCAGCATGCGGCAGCCGTTCTGGATGCCCAAGTCCCAGCCGGGGGCCTGGACGTTTTCGGCTTTGTATTTCCTTGAATCGGTGACGCGGGCCTCGGTGGCGACGGTCATTCCGCTGCAGGCCTATGCGCTGTTTGGCAGCAAGGAAGCGGTCTCGCTGGTCTATACCTGCGTGGCGCTGGCAGCCCTGTGTTTCAGTTTCGCCATTCCGTTTCTGATCATGCGGCTGTCGCGGCGCTGGACTTACACGTTGGGTGCGTTCATGTCGGCATCCTGTGCGCTGATGCTGATTGTCGGGTTTCCGGTGACCCAGGTCCTGACGATGTTCCTGCGCACGACCGGCGCGGCGGTGTTGAATGTGACTTTGGCCCTCTATATCATGGACAATATCCACAAGCAGCAATTGGTGCGATCCGAGCCGCTGCGGTTTGCCGTGGCGACACTGGCTTGGGGAACATTTCCATTCATCGGGATTTGGCTGTTCGAGACCTATGGGATCTGGGCCCCCGCGTTGCTGAGTGTGGCTGCGGCGATGAGCTTGCTGGCTTTGTTCTGGGTTTTGCGGCTGATCGAGAAGGGGCCGATCCGGGCCGGGGTGATGAAACCGCCGAATCCGTTGCAGTCTTTGGGCCGGTTTGCGGCACAACCGAGGTTGCTCCTGGCGTGGCTGATCGCCTTTGGCCGCTCGTCGTTCTGGGTGACGTTTTTCATCTACGGCCCGATCTTGATGGTCGAGGGCGGTTATGGCCCTCAAGCGGGCGGGGCGATTGTCGCCTTGGGCAATTTGATGTTGTTCGTAAACATGTTCGTCGGGCGGGTAGCAAAGCGATTCTCGATCCGGATGGTGCTGGCCTGTTCATTTTGGCTGTCGGCGGGACTGGTGATTTTGGTTGGGCTTTTGGGCTCGAGCCACGCTTTGCTGGCAGGGTCCGCCTTCGTTGCAGCGGCGCTGTTTGCTTCGGTTTTGGACGGTTTGGGGCCTGTGCCATTCTTGCGGGCGGTGCATCCGCATGAGCGGCCGCAGATGACGACGGTATATCGGACTTATCTGGATGCTTCCGAATTGTTCCCGCCACTGGTCTATTTCTTCATGTTCCAGTGGTTCGGGTTTTCCGGGGCGTTCTGGGCGTTGGCTGTTGGTCTGGCGGCTATTGGCGGTTTGGTCTGGCGGTATCTGCCGGTGCGACTTTAGGGTCACGATTCATCATTTCACATTGCCGGTATGATGCGCTAGAAGCGCCCGTCTTTGATGAATGGGCGAAGTGATATGGGTTACAAAGTTGTCGTCGCCGGGGCCACCGGGAATGTGGGCCGCGAAATGCTTAACATCCTGGCGGAACGCGAGTTTCCGGTCGATGCGATTGCCGCTTTGGCCAGCCGCAAGTCGATGGGAACCGAAGTCAGCTTTGGCGACAAGACCCTGAAGACCACCGATCTGGATACGTTCAACTTCGCCGGATGGGACATCGCCCTGTTTGCGGTCGGTTCGGAGGCGACGAAAATCCATGCGCCGCGGGCGGCGAAAGCGGGCTGCGTGGTGATCGATAACTCGTCGCTGTATCGCTATGACCATGATGTGCCGCTGATCGTGCCCGAAGTGAACCCCGACGCGGTGATGGGCTATGCCAAGAAAAACATCATCGCCAACCCCAATTGCTCAACCGCGCAGATGGTGGTGGCGCTGAAGCCGCTGCACGACCGGGCGCGGATCAAGCGGGTGGTGGTCTCGACCTATCAGTCGGTTTCGGGCGCCGGCAAAGAAGGCATGGACGAGTTGTGGCGGCAGACCAAGGGCATTTTCGTGCCCGGTCAGGAAGTGGCACCGAAGCTTTTTCCGCGCCAGATTGCCTTCAACGTCATCCCGCATATCGACGTGTTCATGGAAGACGGTCAGACCAAGGAAGAATGGAAAATGGTCGCCGAGACCAAGAAAATCCTCGATCCGAAAATCAAGGTGACCGCGACCTGCGTGCGGGTGCCGGTGTTTGTTGGCCATTCGGAAGCGATCAACATCGAGTTCGAGGAATATCTCGACGAGGAAGAGGCACGCGAGATTTTGCGCGAGGCACCGGGGGTTCTGGTGGTCGACAAGCGCGAGCCGGGCGGCTATACGACGCCGGTCGAATGTGTCGGTGACTACGCCACGTTCGTTTCGCGGATACGGCAGGATCAGACGCTCGACAACGGTTTGAACATCTGGGTGGTCAGCGACAACCTGCGCAAGGGCGCGGCGCTGAATGCGGTGCAGATTGCCGAGCTGCTGGGGCGAAGGGTGCTGAAGAAGGGCTGAAGAATCCGCTTGGCGCGCCAAGGATTGCGGGTCAGCCTGCGTCTGATTGAGCGAACCTGCATGTCCGGAGGATTTTGATGCGCCCGATTTGTTTTTCACTGATTGCTTTTCTTGCGGCTGCGCCGGGTTTCGCTGCCGAGATCGATGTGGACAGCGCGGTTAGTGCCGCGACGGTTTACTCCTCGGGGGCGTTGGTGACGCGGAACGTTGAGTTTCAAGCCGGCGCCGGGGCGAACAGCATTATCATCGACGATCTGCCGCTGGATTTTGACCCGGCAAGTTTGCGGGTGGCAGGGTCGGGGGATGTGGCGTTCAGCATCGTCTCGGTCGATCACCGGGTCGACCGCTTGCCGCCGGTGTTTGAGGTCGATGGGCCGGAGCAGTTGGCGGTTGCGGCGATTGAGGAAAAGCTGCGGTTGTTGGAGGTTGAAGATCGGGGGCATCTGGCAGCGATTGCGACAGCGGAAATACGCGAGAAAATGATCGCGGCGCTGATCGAGCGCGAACCGCAGCGGCTGGTGGATGAAGCGGATGCCTTGCGGGCCGGGCCGGAGACCTGGGCGGCGGCGATCGGGGTTTTGGCGGCGGAGACAGCCAAGGCGCTGGCGGAGAAGAACGCGGCGCAATTGTTGCTTGATGCCAATGCGATGAAAAACGAGGATTTGAACGAGGAATTGGCCAAGGCGCAGGAGGCGCTGTCCGCCGCGCAATTACCGTCGCCTGATCGGTCGGTTGCGACGGTTGAGATTGCATCGGATGCCGCGGTAAGCGGGACATTGCTGGTGAGCTATCGGGTTTGGCAGGCAGGATGGGAGCCGATCTATGATCTGCGTTTGGATCAGGGGGCGGAGCCAAGATTGACGATCGAGCGGCACGCGAGGGTGCAGCAGATGACGGGTGAGGATTGGGACGGGGTGGCTTTGACCCTGTCCACCGCGCGGCCAAGCGAGCGGATGGATGCGCCGGAATTGTGGGCGCAGCAGGCGGTGCTGGCCGAGGTTTTCGTTGGCGGTGAAGCGCGGTCGGACGCTGGAACGGTGATGATGGCAGCGCCCGCGGAGGCAGACGCGATGACGAGCATGCAGAGGGCGGCGATGCCGAAATCCGTGGTTGCCGCGGGCGAGGTTCTGGCCGGGGTCAGCATTCAGGGGCAGACGGTGGTGTATGCGTTGACTACGCCCGCCGATGTCGCCGGTGACGGCACCGTGCGGCAATTGACGATCGACAAAGCCAGCGCCGATGTGGCTGTGCTGGCCCGGGCAACGCCGGAATTTGACCCGCATGCTTATTTGTATGCGGCAATCACCAACACATTCGGCGGTCCGATTCTGCCGGGGCGGGCGTCGGCTTTTCGCGACGGCACGTTTGTCGGCGAAGTTTATGTGCCGATGATCGCGGTCGGCAAGGAAACCGTCCTGCCGTTCGGGGTGTTGGATGGAATCGAGATTACGCGCGTGGTTCTGGCGAAAGAGGAAGGCGATTTTGGCATTATCGGCACCACCAACCGTCGGGTCGAGAAATTTGAGATCACGGCGGAAAGTCTGCTGACCTATCCGATGACCGTTACCATCTTTGACCGGGTGCCGTTTTCGGAGGCCGAAGACCTGGAAGTGAGCGCCTATGCGCGGCCGGAGCCTTCCGAAGTGGATTTTGAAGGCCAGCGCGGGGTGCGGACCTGGACGTTTGATCTGGCGGCGGGTGCCAGCCAAAAAATCGATTTCGGTTTCGAGTTGAACTGGCCCGGAGACCGGGAAATTTACCTGCAATGACGTTGCATCAGTCAGGATACCGGCGTGCAGTTGCGCAAAATTGCTTGCAGTTTGTTGCCCGCCGGAAACCGAAATTACCAAATTCTCAAATGCCATAATCCATGCTAATGTCGGGGACGGAGTGGAGCGTGGGTATGGGCCAGGTTTATAAGCTGGCGGCGGTGGAAACCGCGTTGATCGATTCAGAATCGGTCCGCGTGTTGCGGCAGTCGTTGGGTGAAGCAAGATGCGACGAGATCCTGGAGGACTCGGTCTTTCAGATTGCCGACAAACTTTCGCTGGTCGAAAAGGCGCTGAACGCCGAAGACCTGCCGGAGATCTATCGGCATTGCCTTGGTCTGGTCGGCACCGCGGAGCAGATCGGAATGGTCGGCGTTTCGTATGTTGCCCGCGATCTGATGAATTGTGTGAAGGTTGGCAACATGGTGGCGATCCACGCTGTCGCTGCCAGGTTGATCAGGATCGGTGAGGATTCGTTGTTCTCGGCACACGATCTGACGACAAGCTGAACCTGCTGAACAGTAGAACTGAAACTGGAAATCGCTAGAACTGGGTTTCTGAATCCGCCTGCGGGGTTGTTAAATGTTGCCAAGGTTTGCGTCTTCGCCTGCGGGGGCTATTCCGCTGCATCTTGTTGAAAAATCGGCCGTCGAAAGCTGGGGCTCCGGTCAAAGCGCGGCCGCGCGCCGATGGATCGCCGCCATGGGTTTTGATGGTTCGCTTGGAACCACCCTCAGTTTTCCTGACGCCGAGGGGCAAGTATCGGCGGTCTTGGTTGGCTGGGGTGACGCGGCGACGCGTTCGCGCGACCGGTTCGCGCTGGCGCAAGTCGTGCCCGGCCTGGCGCCGGGGTCCTATCATATTGCATCGGGCCTGAAAAAAGCCGAACGCGATGAGGCTGCGCTGGGCTGGCTTTTGGCGCAGTACCAGTTTGACCGCTACCGCAAAGGCAAACCGGTACGGGCGAAGCTGGTGGTGCCGGACAGTGTGGATCGGACGCGCCTGGAGGCGATTGCCAGCGGCGAATTCCTGACCCGCGATCTGATAAACACACCGGCATCCGACATGGGACCGGCGGCATTGGAGGCGGCGTTTCGCGATCTGGCCGAACCATTCGGTGCCGTGGTCGAAGTCATCAGGGGCGATGCACTTTTGGAGCAAAATTTTCCGATGATTCATGCGGTTGGCAGGGCTGCGGATCAGCCGGCCCGGCTGCTGGACTTGCGTTGGGGTCCGGAAGGGGCGCCCAAGGTGACTTTGGTCGGCAAGGGTGTCTGTTTTGATACCGGCGGTCTGGATATCAAGCCGTCGGCGTCGATGGGCCTGATGAAGAAAGACATGGGTGGCGCGGCAACCGTCATGGGTCTGGCACAAATGATCATGTCGCTGGGGCTGAAGCTGCGGCTGCGCGTGATGGTGCCCTGTGTCGAAAATTCGATTGCCGGCAATGCCTTCCGGCCGCAAGATATTTTGACATCGCGCAAAGGCCTGACGGTGGAAATCAACAACACCGATGCCGAAGGCCGGTTGATCCTGGCCGATGCCCTGGCCTGCGCCGACGACGAAAAGCCGGACCTGCTTTTTTGTCTCGCGACCCTGACCGGCGCCGCGCGTACGGCATTGGGACCTGATCTGCCAGCCATGTTCACCGATGACGATGACCTCGCCCGGGCATTGACCGAAGCCGGCAATCTGGTCGCCGATCCGGTTTGGCGCCTGCCTTTCTGGAACGGGTACGAAAGTTTGATCGAGCCAGGGATCGCCGACCTGGACAACGCGCCCGCTGGCGGCATGGGTGGCGCAATAACAGCCGCATTGTTTCTGCGGCGGTTTGTCGGCAATCCGGCCGGCTTTGCCCATTTCGACATTTACGGCTGGGTTCCCGTCGCCAAACCGGCCCGACCCAAAGGCGGCACCGGGCAGGCGGCACGGGCAATACTGCAGGTTTTGACACAGAGATATGGTGGATAATGGACCCGCGCACGACACCAGTCCGGCATGATCTTGCCGCCGAGAGTTTGCGCGGGAAAGTCGACGCGACGCGGTTTGCGTTTCCGCACGAAATGGTGGTGGCGGCGCCTTGGTTGGATATGTTTGACAAACCTGGCGGACACGTCACCACCCAAATGTTGTTCGGCGACATATTTGATGTCTACGAACAGGCGGCCTGGTTCGCCTGGGGACAAAACCGGCGCGATGGCTACGTGGGATATGTTGTTGCCGCGCGGCTGCACCAACCCGGTCCGGTGGCGAATCACCGGGTCACGGCAAACTGGGCGCACGTTTACCCGCGCCCGAGCATGAAGGTGCCGACGGATCGGCAGCCATTGCCGTTCATGGCAGCGATGTATTCGGGCGAAAGCGTCGGCGGTTTTGCCCATGTCGAGGGCGGCTTTTGTCCGGTCCAGTCACTGACCGGCATCGATGGCGCGAATTCCGATTATGTATCGGTGGCCGAGAGATTTATTGGTGTCCCGTACCTTTGGGGCGGCTGCACACCGATGGGATTCGATTGTTCGGGGCTGGTGCAGATCTGTTTGCTGGCGGCAGGGATTCGCGCGCAGCGCGATTCCGACCAGCAGGAACAGACGATTGGCGAGCGGATCGCCAACACGGCGGCGCTGGCCCGGGGCGATCTGGTTTTCTGGAATGGGCATGTCGGCATCATGCGGGATGCGCAGCGAATTATTCACGCGAATGCGCACCACATGGAGGTTGCTACGGAATCGCTGAATTCGGTCGTGGAAAGGGCCGCGAAAAACGGCAGCGAAGTTACGTCGTGCCGCAGAATAGCCCGCTAGACGATTCTGATCAGGAGTTTTTCAAGAACGCGCATGACGCCGCGCAGGTCGGAACCTCGTTTGAGAATTCGCCCGTCCATTGCGATAACCGAATACTGGCCTTGACGATCCGCCAGTTTGGGCCGTTTTTCGATGCGGTAGATCGGGTGCTCGGCGGCGTGACGAAATACCGAGAATATCGCGGCGTCCGTCAGATGGGAAATGCCATAATCCCGCCACTCTCCCATCGAGACCATCCTGCCATACACCGACAGAATCACCGAAAGCTCGGATCGGTGGAAACTGACGCAAGCCGTGGCTTGCGGAAAAATGGTTATCCTGGGGTCGAATCCAACCGTCATGCGGCGAGGATGGCCAAATCGGCGGTGATTTTGCAAGCGGAAGTCTGCAGTCAGAGTCTTTGCGCCGAAGGCGTCCAGGCAAATTTTACTTGGTAACCCTATGTTGGGTGTTCAGTCCCGGCATTCGTCTGGACTGAAGGTGTCGGGCAGGGTTCCGACCCGTCGCCACGCGGCCGCGATGGTGCGCTCGCCGGCCTTGCGGAAGCGGGTCTTGAGCC
>JAYTCN010000128.1:0-4745 GCA_043736475.1 Paracoccaceae bacterium | reverse complement strand
TGTCAACCATGCCTTCGAACAGAAGTCAGCTATGTCCCCAGTCTAAAAACACCGCACGGGAGTGATAGCGGGAGTTGCTATCACAACCGGCGACAAATCGCCCCGGATTCCCCGGCAAACCCGCGTTGACAAGCCGCCCATGCGCACCTAAACAGCGGGCTTGGAATTTGAGGGCGCGAATCCGCTGCGGCAGGGTTCAGCTCTGCACCGGGACGCGCAGGAGACGAACATGAAACGCACCTTTCAACCGAGCAACCTGGTCCGCGCCCGCCGCCACGGCTTTCGCGCCCGGATGGCGACCAAGAACGGCCGCAAGATTCTGGCCCGCCGCCGCGCTGCCGGCCGCAAGGTGCTGTGCGCCTGAGCCGAACCCGCCGGGTCTGGCAATGACTTTGCATCCGGCCGGGCCTGCCGGGTCGGCAGTGGCGCATTTGCGCAAGCGATCCGAATTCCTGGCGGCAAATTCCGGTCGGCGCGCTTCGATGCCCGGATTAAACGTGCAGGCACGTCATCGCGGCGACGACATTTCGACCATTGGCGTCGGCTTCACCTGCTCCAGGAAAGTCGGCAATGCCGTGGCCCGTAACCGGGCGAAACGCCGGTTGCGCGAAGTTGCCCGGTTGCTGATTCCGCTTCACGGCAAGGCCGGCTGGGACTATGTCCTGATCGGCAAGGCCAATGTCACCGCTGCCCGCCTGTTCTCCGACCTGCAAAATGACCTGTCTCTGGCGCTGAAACGCCTGCATCCATGACCCCGCTGGCCCATATCCTCGCGCTGCCGGTGCGGGCCTACAGGCTGATCTTTTCGCCCTGGGTCGGCTCGAACTGCCGCTACCAGCCAACCTGTTCGGCCTATGCCCTCGAAGCCCTGGAGATGCACGGCGGCTTGCGCGGCTCATGGCTGGCTGCCAAAAGAATAGGACGGTGCCAGCCGTTTGGCGGCCAAGGCTACGACCCGGTGCCGGGGCATGAGGACCACCACGATGCTTGATGCCGCAGACGTGATCCACCCGTTGTTTCACGGTGCCCCATCCGGCACCGAATTCAATAAGCTGCGCAAGCGCATCATCCGGCAAACCCGGGCAGCGATTGACGATTTTTCGATGGCAAAACGCGGCGACCGGTGGCTGGTGTGCCTGTCCGGCGGCAAGGACAGCTACACCTTGCTCGCCGCCCTGACCGAACTGAAATGGCGCGGCCTGTTGCCGGTGGATCTGTTGGCCTGCAATCTCGACCAGGGCCAGCCGGGGTTCCCGGCTACCGTGCTGCCGGAATTCCTGACCCGGATGCAGGTGCCGCACCGGATTGAATATCGCGACACCTATTCCATCGTCATCGACAAAATCCCTGCCGGTCGCACCATGTGCGCTTTGTGTTCGCGGCTGCGGCGCGGGCATCTGTACCGGATCGCCCGCGAGGAAGGCTGCGCGGCCATCGTGCTTGGCCACCATCGCGACGACATTCTGGAAACCTTCATGCTGAACCTGTTTCACGGCGGCAGGCTGGCCTCGATGCCGCCAAAACTGCTGAACGACGACGGCGACGTCATGGTCTTGCGGCCGCTGGCCTATGTCGCCGAAGCCGATTGTGACCGCTTTGCCCGGGCCATGAACTACCCGATCATCCCCTGCGATCTTTGCGGTTCGCAGGCGGGGTTGCAACGCCAGCAGGTGAAGTCAATTCTCGACGGCTGGGAAAAGAACGCGCCCGGCCGTCGGCAAATCATGTTCCGTTCGCTGATGAACGTGCGTTCCAGCCATCTGCTCGACCGCCGTTTGTTTGACTTTTCAGACTTGACCGCCGGGCGGGCAATCACCGCCGAGTAAGAGGCTCCGAACAAAAATCTTGCCATCTTGTTAAACAATTTGTTCATGTTTGGTTCTAGCATGAGGCGCAGAATCACGTGTGCACCGGTGGCAATCATGGCATCCCATTCATTTCAGACGATCGAATCCGCCTCGCTGGCGCGGCATTTGCCGGATCTCGACGATTTGCGCGTTTATGCCGGACACATCCTGCCGCAGGCCGAACGCCACGGCCTGGAACACTGGTTTTTATCAATCGAAATCGCATCCGAACCGGCATTTGCCCTGACTTCCGCCCCCGTGGTGCAGCAGGTTTCCGGCCGCATTCTCGGCAGCATACGCGCTGGTGACTACCTTGCCACTTCTGCAGCCGGCGAATTTATGGTGATTCTTGCTCCAGGTTGCCCGCAAATGGCCGTGGCCAGAATTGCCGAACGCATTGGCCGGGCAATTTCGGCACCGATCACGCTGGCCGGGAAACCGGCGCATTTATCCTGCAAGATCGGCATCACCACGACCCGGGATGATGTGCTGGACGTCGATCGCATCCTGGCCAATGCATCGACGGCACTGCGCCGGTGCGACGGTGCCGCACCCGCCGCGATCCGGCATTTTTCGCGGACAACCCAAGCGCAGATCGAGCGTCACCTGCTGGTGGCTTGCGAACTCGACGCCGCGTTGGCCGACGGCGCAATCGTCCCGTGGTTTCAGCCACAGGTCAGCCTGACCACCGGCGAATTGACAGGTTTCGAAGCTTTGGTGCGCTGGATTCATCCGCAAAAGGGTATCATCGCACCGACCGAATTTTTGGATGTGGCCGAACAAAGCAGCCAAATCGAAAAAATTGGTGACGCCGTGCTGACCGCCAGCATCACAGCGCTGCGTGACTGGCGCAAACTGGGTTTCGACGTGCCGCGCGTTGCCGTCAACCTTTCCACCGCGCAACTGACCAACCCCTGCCTTGCCGAGCTGATCAAATGGGAACTCGACCGGCTCGATGTTGACCCGCAGCATCTGACCATCGAAATCCTTGAATCGGTGTTGGGCACCGATGAAAACGGCGTGGTCGGCCGCAACCTGCGTGCGCTGAAATCTATCGGCGTGCGCGTCGATCTCGACGATTTTGGCACTGGCAACGCCTCGATCATCAATATTCGCCGCTTTGGGGTGCATCGAATCAAAATTGACCGCGCCTTCATCAATGGCATCGACCGCGAGCCGGAACAGCAGAAAATCACCGCAGCGATGATCATCATGGCCGAAGCCCTCGGGGTCGAAGTGCTGGCCGAAGGCGTCGAAACCCTGGCCGAGGAGCGATTCCTGCAACACATCGGCTGCCATTACATCCAGGGCTATGCGCTGGCCCGTCCGATGCCGGCCGCCGATGCCGCGATCTGGATGCGATCGCGGGCGGAAATGCGCAAATCCGCCTGAAGCGCGGCGGGCAAAAGTCGCCACCGGTTTTGCCATCCGCCGTGCGCGCAAACGACAAGACAGCGCCGGCCAGGCGATTCGATCCGGCTTGACCCGGCTCGGACCCGGCAGCGGTCTGAAGCCGATCGACCATCGGCCGGCGCCTGCCGCGGCGCGACCCTCGGATTGGCCGCCAAATGGTCGCAAAACCGCGAAAGACCTTGACCTTTCGCCCCTGCGCCTGTTGAACACCCGGCAGAAACAGCACTTTCTGCCGGGGTGAATTGATGGACGATCAGAACAAGAACCTGATCCTTGCGACGGCATTGAGTTTTCTGGTCATCCTCGCATGGACATTCTGGTTCGCCCCGGTCGGCACGCCGCTGACCGACAGCACCGATCCCGCCGCAGCCACCGCGCCGCTGGTTGCCGGCACCGATGCCGTCCTCGTGCCAACGCTGCCGCAAACAGCGCAGGAATCGCGCGCCGATGCCCTGTCGCGCAGCGCTCGCGTTGCCATCCAAACCCCCAGTCTGACCGGCTCGCTGTCATTGACCGGCGGGCTGATCGATGACCTGAAACTGGTCAAGTACGGTGTCGCGCTCGCCGAAAATTCCGAACGCGTCACCCTGCTGTCGCCCGCGGGCGGCCCGCAAGCCTATTATACCCTGCAAGGATGGGCCCCTGCGGCGGGCGAGAATGTTCCGGCTTTCGACACGCTCTGGTCGGTTGAATCGGGTGAAACGCTGACCGAGACCACGCCGGTCGCCCTGGTTTGGGACAACGGTGCCGGTCTGATATTCCGCCGCACCATCAGCGTCGACGCCAACTACATGTTCACCATGCAGCAAAGCGTCGAAAACAACGGCGCTGCCGCCGTCAATCTGCAGCCCTATGGCATCATCGCCCGACAGGGCAAACCCGATGTCGCCGGCTTCTATCTGCTGCATGAAGGGATCGTGCGCTCCTCTGACGGCACGATCGAGGAAATCAATTACGACGACATGCCGGATTTCACCGTTGACGCAACTGAAAACGCGCCGATCAGCGCCATCGAGGTGACCGGCAACGGCTGGATCGGCATCACCGACAAATATTGGATGACCACGCTGATCGCCGATTCCGGCCAGGCCTTCAAGTCGGTGGCCAAATACACCAAAGCCAGCGAAATCTATCAGACCGACCTGCGATTGCCGGTGATGACCATAGCGCCGGGTGCGACAGCCACCGCCAGCAACCGCCTGTTTGCCGGGGCCAAGGAAGTTGACAGGATCAGCGCCTATCAGCGCGACCTGAACATCAACCAATTCGTCGACTCGGTCGATTGGGGCTGGTTCTTTTTCCTGACCAAACCGATCTTCTGGCTGCTGCACTGGCTGCACGGGGTCATCGGCAACATGGGCTTTGCCATTATCGGCCTGACCCTGGTCATCAAGACCCTGCTGTTTCCGCTCGCCTACAAATCCTATGTCTCGATGTCGCGGATGAAATTGCTGCAACCCGAGATGGAAAAGCTGAAGGAACGCG
>JAYTCN010000127.1:0-1984 GCA_043736475.1 Paracoccaceae bacterium | reverse complement strand
CCGACATGCCCCGGTCGATGGCAAACCCATCGATCAGACCTTCAACGCCACCGACATCGATCATGGTAAAGCCGTAACTCGCGCAGATCGACTGGATAAGCCCGCCCAAAGGCACACTGCCTATGCGGCCATTCAGCCAGTGCCCGCGGCTATAGTTGGCGCTATCGGCCCACACTTGGCCGAGTGCGGGGAAATGCGGGAAAGGTCTCGCATCCCAGGACCATATGAAAATCCGCTCGGCATCGACCATGCGCCCCGCATAAACAAGTGAGTGGGGATTGTGCGGCCCGGCTTCCGACCAATATTCGCCGAGTGCGATGATATAGCGGTTCTGAATCAAGTCGTCGCGCTGCCCCGTCGAGAAATAGGGGGTGAAACTTTCCGATGACTTGGCATCGATAAAAACGTTGGGCTGGTTGGTGCCCTTGTCGATGGCGGCGCATCCGGTCTCGGTGAACCAGATCGGCTTTGACTGCGGCACCCAGCCTGTGGGCGTAGCGGCTTGCGTTCCGCCGGGCCGGTCAAAATGCGGGTTCGACCACCAGGATTTCAGGTCCTTGTAACGGAAGACCCAGGGCTTGTCATAGGCACCATCGGTAATCGGACTGCGGAATTGTGTCTCCCGGTCGGCGTCTGTTGCGTAATACCAGTCGAAGCCTTCGCCACCGGCGATTCCGGATTTCAGATACGCCGTACCATAGACCGACTTGCAACCGGAAAGATAATCAGCATGCTGACGGCCATCGCGCCAGTCGGTCAACGGCATGTAATTATCGATGCCGACAAAGTCGATATTGGGTGACGCCCACAGCGGATCGAGGTGGAAGAACAGATCATTTGATCCATCACCCGGTTGAAGACCAAAATACTCCGACCAGTCGGCGGCATAAGATATTTTGGCGGCCGGAAGAATGGCCTTCACCTCGGCAGCCAGTGTCAGCAAGCCCTCGACGAAGGGAAAGCTGTTGGTGCTGCCGCGCAGGCCCGTGAGGCCACGGAGTTCGCTGGCGATCAGAAACGCGTCGATACCGCCAGCTAATGCGCAGAGTTTCGCATAGTGCAACACCATGCGGCGGTAGCTCCATTCGGCGGGGCCTGAATAGTTCACCGTCAAATCATCTGCTGCAAAGTCTCCGGGTTGGGCGTTGCCGAGAAATGCCCCAACTTCCACCGTGCAGGCGGCAGTCTTGTCTGGAGTACCGGGGTTTCCAGGAGCGATTGATGCGGTGATGCGCCCGCGCCACGGATAGACAGCCTGCTCCACGCCACCATAAGGGTCGGGCATGGCATTGCCCGCGGGAATGTCCATCAGCACAAACGGATAGAATACGGTCTTGAGGCCGCGCGCCGAAAGGTCTTGGATGGCACGGATGACCGAGGCATCCGACGGTGTCCCGCCATAGGCTGGTCCACCGTCCAAAGCGCTCACGACATGAGCAACATCGCGGTTGATGCCGTTGACTTCCCACGTCTCCGGATCGGTCAGTTTCACCGCCACCTCGACCCCCGGCTTGATCTCGCAGGCGCCGCAACGAAGATCGGTGCCGAACCAGGCGACGACGAGCGAGGCCGCCTTGAGGTTCCGGCAGGTTGACGTAAGTTGGTCCAGCGACACAGTCCAATTGCTGCGTGCGCCGGAGGCATGGGCATTCTCAGCTTCGACCTCACCCTCTTCGATCTCGCGCGTGACGATGGTGGTGTCGTAACCAAACTCCGTGCTGCCGGGGATGATGTTCACCGCCCGCACGTGTTCGGCCGCACCACCGGCGGCTCGCAGTACCTCGAATGAAAGCTGCGGCATGCGATTGCCAAATTGCGTCACATCGAGCCGCTCGAACACGACGTATGCCAGGCCGCGATAGGCCGGAGCGTTATCGGCCCCCTCTTTGGCGATGATGATGCTGTCGGCGGCTTGCGTCTCGGTTCCCGTGTAGATGCGCACGGCAAGACCCGAAACGTCGAAATCCTTGCCATCGGCCCAAAC
>JAYTCN010000126.1:0-11275 GCA_043736475.1 Paracoccaceae bacterium | reverse complement strand
CCATCGTCCAGGGCGATTTTCTGGAATACCTGCGAACGTTTGAAGCCGATGACCCGAAGATTGCCGAAAAAATCCGCCGGATCGGTGTGATCGCGCCGTTGTTTTCACAGGAAGTGCATGTTGTTGCTGGCGGCGAATTATCGGCAATGGCCGACCTTGCCGGACGCAAGGTGGCCATCGGCGAGGCGGAGAGCGGGTCATTTTTGACGGCAAGAGTGATCCTGGACCTGCTCGGCATCGTGCCTTCGGAATTGGTGCAGACAGGGCCCGCCGAAGCGCTGGCGGCGTTGCAGGCAGGCGAGATCGACGCGGTATTCCTGGTCGACGGCGCGCCCTCGGCGCTGCTGTCGAACACCGTTCTGGACCCGGCAAAATTCCGGCTGCTGCCCATGGATGAACCCGTCCTCGCCGCCGCCTATGCGCAGGCGACAATCCCGGCGGGCACTTACGCTGTCGCACCTGCCGACACGGTCGTTGTCGCGGTGCTAAACGTCATGATCGGCTTTGATTTTGCCGTGCAGTCGGGCAGTGCCTATGTGAAATCAAATTGCGCCGCCGTCGCTGGCATCGCCGGTATCCTGGCGCGGCACAAGCCGGAGTTCTTGGCGCTGGGTCATCCGAAATGGTCCGAACTGGATGCGAGCGTTCCGGTGGTTGACTGGACCCGGACAGCATGTGCCGAACAAGGCTTCAGCCCGGACTTCATTTTGGCTTGCCCCGCCCCGTAACTGGTGGCTGGCCGGGTGATTGGCTTTTGTCGCTGGCGCGCACTGTCAGGGGAAACTTGCTTGAGGCGGTGAGTGCGTTAGCCCCGCCTTTCAACACGGCCAAGCTCATCCCTTTTCGCAGCTTCGAGACCTCCCGCGAGATCATCGGCCTGGTTGTGATGCTGTAGGTCAGCTTTCCACTTTCGCCGCGAGACGTCGAAGACGTGATGTTCTATTACTCCGGCACACCGCTGCAGACTAACTCCGGCGTTGACACGGGGCACTGATTGACAACATGCCAGTTCGGTCAAAGCGGCTGAAAGCTGTGGACTGATTTTGCATCGAAGTGAATTCTTGTTCGCTGCTGTCAAAAATGCCGCGCCAGAATGTTTGCCGCGCTCAATGTCGGTGTGACGAAGGTTCCGGCATCTGCATTCGTAGTCGCCTCGTTTCGCGCCTTCAATCCGGCCGCGCGAAGGCCTCGAACGGATTGTCATGTGTCAGCCGGTGGATGGTTGATTCGTCGATGCCCGCCGCCCGCAACTTTGGCAGGAAAACCTTGCTGAGATGTACATAAGGTGTTGGTGTGCCGCCCCCCGGCAATGCCGGGTCGAACCAGCCTACATCATGACTGAGCAAAAGTTTATTTCCGAGCCCAGCTGACAGCGCTTTCGTCACCAGAGTCAGAACGTCGACGTCATCGGCACGACCGACGTGGTCATACTCGATCCAGGCTCCACGTTCTGCCACCGCCAGATTCAGGCCGAAGTCCTTCTCCTCCTGAGAGTGAATCGAAATGAACCGGTCGGCGCGATAGCCCTCGGCCGCAAGAATGTCCAGTTGGTCCATTACCACCCGGCCTTTGATGGTATGGCTGCCAATGACCGCGCCGGTCCGCGCACCCGCCCTGGTTGCGGCCCTCAGGATCTTCGCCTCCACTGGCGTGATGCCGTCATCTCCAGCGCTGAGCTTGATCCAACCCGCCTTGTAGTCGGCCTCGTCGAATCGCTCGGTGAGTTCACGAACCATCCATTCTTCGAGTGCGGCCTCTTTAGCTATGGCGACCCAATCCGGCACCCAGGGTTCGCGGTAATTCCCAGTCGGAACAACGATGGGGAAACTGGTAGCCTTGGAGACGGCGAGGTCGAGGTCTGCCCGCCGACCGACACCAAGCGTTGTGCATTCCACCAGCGCGGTGATGCCCAACAGTTTGATGCGTTCGATCTCGGGCGCCATCAGCCTTACGACGTCGGCCGCGTCGGCTTGGGCATAGCCGGACTGGTCCGGTGTCCTGAGATCCACGAACACATGCTCATGTGGAAGGATCATGCCGACCTGATCTTTGCGCAATGGACCGAGCGTCGTATAGAGGTGTTGCATGTGCAGTTGCCTCCAAAATGTTTGATTGCCAACCAAGCGACTCCAGCGGGCTAAGCCAAGCATAGGCGCAATTCGTTCCGTGGGCACCTCCTACCGGCTATAGACCGTGTGTTGGTAATCGACCGATGATACGCTGCCTGCGCAGTCCAGCCAGCTGCCTAGAAAGGGAACCCATCAATGCGAACCGCACTTTGTGACCGTCTCGGGATTAGCGTGCCGATCATCTTGGCGCCCATGGGTGTGGCGGTCGTGCCGGGCATGGTGGCTGCGGTGTGCAATGCCGGTGGTCTTGGAACCATCCCTTTGTGGCGGGCGGACGCCACAACCATGCGAGAGCAAATTCGCGAGATCAGGGCGCTGACCGACAGGCCCTTCGCGGTCAATCTCAATCTGGCGTTTCCAGCCGAGGAAAGGCTCGAATTGTGCCTTAGCGAAGACGTGTCGATTATCTCGTTCTTTTGGGGTGACCCAAAGGGATTGATCGCCCGGGCCAAAGCACGAGGCGCAATAGTCATGCAGACTGTCAGTTCGGCACAGGAGGCGGCTGACTCCGTCCGGCAAGGCGTCGACGTGGTGGTGGCGCAAGGCTGGGAAGCCGGCGGGCATGTCCGAGGAACTGTTGCGACGATGGCGCTGGTCCCGTCCGTCGTCGATGCTGTCAGTCCGGTTCCCGTCGTTGCTGCAGGTGGCATAGCTGATGGTCGAGGTATGGCCGCAGCCCTGGCTCTGGGAGCGGCCGGAGTATGGATCGGCACCCGGTTTCTTGCAAGCAAGGAGGCGAACATTCACGCCCATTATCGTGAACGGCTGCTGGCCGCATCCGAAAGCGACACGGTTCATCTGGAGGACTTGTTCGACATCGGCTGGCCCAATGCACCCCATCGCGTCTTGCGTAACTACGTGGTTTCGGATTGGGAAGCAGCCGGGCGACCCGGCAGTGGCAATCGCCCGGGTGAAGGCGACACGATCGGAACCACATCGTCCGTGGGTCGGATCGTGCGCTATCAGTGCAGTTTCCCAGATGCCGACTTTGCTGGTGACACTGAGGCGATGTCTTTGTGGGCCGGCCAATGCGTGGGCCTGGTGCGACGGCTGCAACCAGCAGCCGCGATCGTGCGGGAGATCAACGCCGAGGCCGAAGCAATCCTGAAGCGGCTTGAGTCATTGCCAATCAGCGGTCCGTGAAACTGTTTGGCACTATCGGAAGCGAGAATGGCGCTCTATGTTACTGGACACCAACTCTCAAAATAATCGCGCAGGCAAATTCCACATTGGGTTGCCAAATGTCGGTGGTTTGCCCGGAGAAGGTTCGACTCCGGTCCCGTTCGCTCCGCCAGTTTCCTACGATAGATACCGCGCGGCTCGGCTGTGCCCGCGATGTCCGTTGTTTGCGTGGAGAATGGGCGAAATGCAGCGTGCTGATCTCGGCACCAGAGTGTTCGAGAACGCGCACGTGGACACGACCAATTGTGGACTGTTGATTGGGCCGATGAGTGCATTGGACATGTTTCAATGTGAGATAGAATATTCGCCTGCCAGAGCGCGCGGTGGGCAATGCCACCTGCGCTATGGATCGGACAGGTTACGATCTTTCCGTTCATTTTTATCACCTTGCACTGTGTGGAGGCTGTTGCTGCAGTATTCGAAACATCGGCAACCAACGGCGGTAGCGCGCCCCCGCAACCATCCCCGCCTTCGCGGGGATGCCCCGGACCTGATCCGGGACCTCGTTCAACACAGGTGAACCTCGCTTTTTCGCTTCGCAAGGTGGAGCAGCTGACCCGGGCCCCGTTTCTCCTCCGGCTTGGCGGCGAGTCCTTGGGCTGATTTCTGGCCCTGTGCCGCCGACTTTTCCGGTCCCATTTTCATGGCAGATTCGGCCGGTGGGATATTCCCGAGGGCCGGATGGGGTCGGTGCTGGTTGTCGTCCGCCGTGCCGTGGCGGATCTGGTGACGTGCTTCGGCCAGCGCCGAGAACAACACCGCGTTGAGAAACGCGTCCCGGAACCGGCCGGTGACGCCTGCGATGTGCCCTGTCGCTCATCGGCTGGCCTCACGCTGAACGCGTGCCTTCGACACGACGCGCACTGTCGTGCCAGCCGATGCCGGCACCCTGGCAGCAGGACAGGATCGCCATCGAGGTTAACGCGGGGTCCCGCTTCGGCAAAACGCTCCCCCGGATCGTTTTCTGATCCTTGTCGATCGCTGACAAGCGTCCGCGGACGGCCGCTTTGAATGATGATTGTGTCCCGATCAGGCACCAGACGCGAGCCCGGGAGTGCCGTGTCGGCCGGTCGTGCCCGGCATTTGCCGATGCAGGCGTGGTAATTCAATCCTTGTTGATCGACGACGGTGATCTGACCGATCGGAAAAACTTGCTCCGGGACGGGGTTTGGATCGCGCGCTGGATAGCAGGCGGTGGCGCACTGGGTGCCGAGAATGCGCGGGAGATCGCCGGGACAGCAATGTCGTGCGCGGAACCGCTGGCGCTGTCGGTGGCCGGCCTGCCCGGGATGGGTGTGCCGGGTCGCCGGCTGGGGCTGCGAATTGTCAGCGCGAACTGGTTCGACCCGCTGGCGCCGCCAAGGGATGTGGACCAGTCCCTGACGCAGTTGGCGACGGCATCGGCTTTCCGGTCGCTGCCGGCAATTGGCACGGAGCAAGCAGGCATGGCGACCTTGAATCGATTTTTCGCCACGCCGAACTTTGCCATGCGAAATGCAATTTCGCGGCAGGGCTTGCGATGGGCAAGCGGGATTTCGGGAGCTGGCTCGATGCCGCTGCGCGGGCGGATCATGCCGGGCCGTTGGCGTTGATTGATGTCGGGTCCGACGATGATGAATGGGCCGGGCTGGCGATGACGCGACAGTTTGTGGCGGAAAAGCGGCCCGGTTGCGTAAAATCCGGTGGCGTTGCCACCGGTATTCACACTAGACAGGGTTTGAAGCCGGACACGGGCCGCGGCCTGCAGCGCCAGAATCAAAATCCTGCCAGGGGCGGTGTCCGATATCGGCAAACTTTGGCACTCGCGAACCGACAACAAACGGAACCCAGTCAAATGCGATATGTAAAACCGACGAGTGCTGCCGAGGCGGCAAGTCTGTTAGTCCAGGCCAAGGGCGTAACCCGCGTTCTGGCTGGCGGAACAGATGTTCTGGTCCAACTCAAGGCCGGGATGGTTGAACCCGAATTGATCGTTGACATCAAACATCTTGCCGGAGTGCATGACGTAACGGTCGAAAAAGGCGGCTTCCGGATCGGCGCGGCGGTGCCGGGTGCGGTGCTGGGGGAAAACAAGGCGGTGGTTGCCATGTGGCCGGGAGTGGTCGAAGGATTCGCGCTGATCGGATCGACACAGGTTCAGGGTCGGGCAACCATGGCGGGCAATCTGTGCAACGCCTCGCCCGCTGGTGATGCAGTTCCGGCGATGGTTACGGCAAATGCCGTGGCCCGCGTCGTCGGGCCGAACGGCGAGCGGGATTGTCTGGTCGCCGATATTCCGGTTTCACCGGGCAAAACATCGCTGGCCAAAGGTGAAATCATCACCTCGATTTTTCTTCCCGCCCGGCCTGAGCGTGCGTCGGACGCTTATTTGCGGTTCATTCCGCGCACCGAGATGGATATCGCGGTGGCTTCTGCTGCGGTGGCATTGACGCTGGACGCGGACGGCACCTGCGTCGCCGCCAGGGTGGCCCTGGGGGCGGTTGCGCCGACGGTTATCCTGGTCGGGAAAGCGGCGG
Organism: Paracoccaceae bacterium; assembly: GCA_043736475.1. Lineage (GTDB taxonomy): Bacteria > Pseudomonadota > Alphaproteobacteria > Rhodobacterales > Rhodobacteraceae > JANMOK01. The sequence goes on along the minus strand of JAYTCN010000126.1, from coordinate 5,448 downwards.
ATTGTATCGTCGGCACCAAACTGGATGCCAAGGCCCTGGATGCTCTGGCCGCAGCCTGTTCGGCGGCCTGCAAACCGATAGATGACAAACGCGGCACCATCGAGTTTCGCACCAAGGTCGCGGGCGTGCTGGCACGGCGCGCAGCGGTGATTGCCTATCAACGCGCCGGAGGTCGGGCATGAAACATATCCAAGTATCAACGACGGTGAATGGCGATGCGACCGAGTTTCTGTGTGCGCATGATGAGACTTTGCTTGATGTGCTGCGCAACCGACTTGGCCTGACCGGTGCCAAAGAGGGCTGCGGCACCGGCGACTGCGGCGCATGCAGCGTCACCCTGAACGGGCGGTTGGTCTGTTCATGTCTGGTGCTGGGCGCCGAAGCCGAAGGCGCCGAGATCGGCACGATCGAAGGTCTGGCGAAGGGCGATGTCCTGCATCCCTTGCAGCAGAACTTCATCGACCACGCGGCGCTGCAATGCGGGATCTGCACACCGGGTATTCTGGTGGCGGCGAAAGCGCTGCTCGACAGGAACCCCGATCCGACCGACACCGAAGTTCGCTATTGGCTGGCAGGAAACCTGTGCCGTTGCACCGGCTACGACAAGATCGTCAAAGCCGTTCAGGCGTCAGCCGCCCAGATGAGGAGCGCGTAACATGGCCCTGGATGCAGCAGGCAAACGCCAGTTCAAACTCGTCGGCACACGACCGCGCCGCCCGGACGGGATCGACAAGGTCACCGGACGCGCGCTGTACGGCGCCGATACTTTCGCGCCCGGAATGCTGGTGGGACTGATCCTGCGCAGCCCGCATGCGCATGCGCGGATCAAATCGATCGACACGTCAGCGGCTTTGGCGCTGAAAGGTGTCAAAGCGGTTGTAACGTCGAGAGACTTTGTCGAGCCCAAGGACAATTCTACCCGTGATGTGCTCGACAATTGCATGGCGCGGACCAAGGCCCTGTATGACGGCCACGCCGTGGCAGCAGTGGCGGCAACCAGTGCGGCAATTGCCAAACAGGCCCTGAAACTGATCAAGGTCGACTACGAAGTCCTGCCCTGTGTAACCGATGTGGACGCGGCGATGAAGCCCGGCGCGCCCATCGTTCAAGAGGGCCGGGCGCTGGAAAACGTGCCGGCAGGCATGTCGCAGAATGTGACCAGCTACTACGAGTTCGGGCATGGCAAACTGGAACCCGGCTTTGCCAAGGCCGACAAGATCATCGAACGCAGTTTCAAGACAGCGGCGACCCATCAGGGCTATATCGAGCCGCATGCCTGTCTGGCGTCAATGACGGCAGACGGCAAGGCAGACCTGTGGTGTTGCACCCAGGGGCATTTCAACGTGCGGGCACTGTGTGCCAAGATTTTGGGCATCGAGGCCAGCCAGCTGCGGGTGACGGCATCTGAAATCGGTGGCGGGTTTGGCGGCAAGACCACGGTATTTATCGAGCCGGTGGCTTTGGCCCTGTCGCGCAAGTCAGGCAAACCGGTGAAAATAGTCATGACCCGCGACGAAGTGTTCAGGGCGACTGGACCAACAGTTTCGTGTTCGATGGATGTCAAGATCGGCATGACCAAGGACGGCCGGATCACTGCTGGTGAGGCGCATCTGCGCTACCAGGGCGGGGCCTATCCTTGCGCGACGGTCGAAATGGGGGCGCAAAGCGCTTTTGCCTGTTACGATCTGTCAGCCGTGCGGACATTTGGCTGGAACGTCTTGTGCAACCGGCCCAAGGAAGCCGCCTATCGCGCCCCCGGGGCGCCGGAGGCGATCTATGCGGTCGAAAGCGTCATCGACGAACTGTGTCAGGAACTGGACCTCGATCCGATCGCCACGCGATTGATGAACGCGGCCAAGAAAGGCACGCGATCGTCATACGGTCCGCGTTACGACGCCATCGGGATCATTCCCTTGCTGGAAGCAGCGCAAAAGCACCCGCATCTGAAAGAACCGCTCGGGGCCAATCAGGGGCGCGGCATCGCGGCGGGGTTCTGGTTCAACTTTGGCGGCAACACCAGTGTGTCGCTGACCGTCAACCCCGACGGCACCGTCAGCGTGACCGAGGGCAACCCCGATATCGGTGGTTCGCGGGCCTCGATAAGCCTGATGGCGGCCGAGGAGCTGGGCATCCCGTACGAAAAAGTGCGGACGATCATCGGCGATACGGCATCGCTGGGGTTCAATGACACGACCGATGGCAGCCGGGTGACGTTCATGGTCGGGATCGCCACGATCCAGGCCGCGCGGAACGCAATCAAGGTCATGTGCGGACGCGTCGCCAAAATCTGGGGCATCGACGAAGAAGCGGTTTATTGGCAGGACGGTTGCGCCAAACCGTCGGGCCCGAATGCCGGCAATTTCGAGCCGATGGCACTTGCGGAGATTGCGGCTTTGTTCGCCGAGACCGGCGGCCCGATTGCCGGCCACCACGAAGTGAATGCCGACGGCGCCGGTGTCAGCTTCGGCGTCCACATCGCCGATGTCGAAGTTGACCCGGAAACCGGCGCGACCAAGGTCTTGCGCTACACGGTGTTCCAGGATGCCGGCAAGGCGATCCATCCCGACTATGTCGAGGGTCAAATGCAGGGTGGTGCGGTACAAGGCATCGGCTGGGCCCTGAACGAGGAATATATCTACGGCAAGGATGGCCGGTTGCAGAATGCGGGGTTTCTCGACTACCGCATTCCGGTCGCATCCGACCTGCCGATGATCGAGACGGTGATCCTCGAAATCCCCAACCCAGGCCATCCCTACGGGGTGCGCGGGGTTGGTGAAACGCCCATCGTACCGCCGCTGGCGACACTGACCAATGCGATATCGCGGGCGATCGGGCGACGGATGAGCGAACTGCCGATGTCGCCGCCGCGCATTCTCAAGGCGATTTCAGCCAGGGGGTAGACATGGTCAAGGTCCATCTCTGGGGCACGTTGCGTTCAGCCGCCGGTGGCGAGGGCGATATCGAAGTCGAAGCCAGCACCTACAAGCAGGTGCTGGATCGACTTTCCGACCAATACCCCGGCCTGAAACCGCAGATCGACCGCGGCGTTTCGGTGGCAATCGACGGACTGATCTACCGCGAGGCGTGGTTCACGCCGGTCACGCCCGACAGCGAGGTGGTGATCATGCCCTATATGGTCGGCGGATAAGCCTGGCTGGCAAAGTGCGATATTCAACGATTGTCGTTGGTGCCGGGGCGGCCGGAATGCTTTGCGCCGCCCGAGCGGGATCGCGTGGTGGCAAGGTGCTGGTCATCGAGCACAATTCCGCGCCCGGTGAAAAGATTCGCATTTCTGGCGGCGGGCGCTGCAATTTCACCAATATCCATGCCGGACCGGCGAATTTCATTTCCGGCAACCGGCATTTTGCCAAATCGGCTTTGCAGGGATTCAGCCAACGCGACTTCATCGCTTTGGTGGATCGCCACCGGATCAGCTGGCATGAAAAGTCACTCGGACAATTGTTCTGCGATGGATCAGCCAAACAGATCATCGCCATGCTGCTGTCGGAAATGGCTGCCTCGGGCGGCGAGTTGCGGCTTGGCACCGGTATCGGAGCGCTCAAGAAAACTGACAGTGGGTTTGAAGCCGCGCTGACCGACGGAACGCAGGTTGCCGCCAGAAATCTGGTCCTGGCGAGCGGCGGCAAGTCGATTCCCAAGATGGGGGCGAGCGGATTTGGCTATCAGATCGCCGAGCGATTTGGTCACGCTGTTGCCGATACCCGGCCAGCGCTGGTGCCGTTTACGTTTGGCGACGATGTCTTGCGTGACACCCGGGACCTTGCGGGTATCGCCACCGACGCGCGCGTTTCGTGCGCCGGAATGATGTTTGATGCGGCGGTGTTGTTGACGCACCGGGGGATTTCGGGCCCGGCGATCCTGCAGATTTCGTCCTACTGGCGCGCGAAGATGGCCGTCACCATCGCGTTGCTGCCCGAGGGGAATTTACTGGACCGGCTGAAGGACCGACGCGCGGAAAACGGACGACGGGACGTGTCCACGGTGCTGGCCGAATTCTTGCCGAAACGGTTGGCCGAGTATTTCCTGGCAAAGGAAAGTCTGACCGGCAATATCGCGGATCTGTCGGACGCGAAGCTGGGCCGATTGACCAAAGCGCTGGCGAATTGGCAAGTGCTGCCGACCGGAACCGAGGGCTATCGCACGGCAGAAGTTACCCTGGGTGGTGTCGTTACTGCCGGGCTGAACTCGCAGTCGATGGAATCGAACACGGTGCCGGGCCTGTATTTCATCGGCGAGGTCGTTGATGTGACCGGCTGGCTGGGCGGTTACAATTTTCAGTGGGCCTGGTCATCGGGCTGGGCAGCAGGAACCGCGATTTCGCGGAAAGTTTAATTGGGTGTCACGGTCAGGTCCGGAACAATATACCGAAAGATTGGTGCCAATGCCGCAAACGTCCTTATTTTCCTGAGCTGGATGCAAAGCGATGTCGGAAATCGTAAGTTATCGGTACCGTTGATGGGACAAATGCAGATGATCACGGAATTCACTCCTGTTGCAGCACTGGTTGGCGGCAGCCTGATCGGGCTTTCGGCGGTGATGCTGATGGCATTATTGGGCCGGATAGCCGGGATGACCATGATCCTCGCCGGGGTCTTGCCGCCCTATACGGCGGACAACACCTGGCGACTGGTGTTTCTGGTCGGCGCCATTTCGGCGCCGCTGGTTTTGGGCCTGATCGGCGTGCAGACCGGTTTCCAGGTGCCGGTGTCCACGACCGCGCTGGTCGTCGGCGGACTGATTGTCGGCGTCGGCGTGACCTATGGCAACGGCTGTACCAGCGGGCATGGGGTGTGCGGGATCGCGCGATTGTCCAGGCGCTCGATCGTGGCGACCTGTGTGTTCATGGCGGCGGCTTTCGTGACGGTTTACGTGGTTCGCCACGTGATTGGGGGCTGAGATGAAATTGATTGCAGCACTGCTGTGCGGCGTGGTCTTTGGCGCCGGGATCGTGATTTCCGGCATGTCGAACCCGGCCAAGGTCATCAACTTTTTCGATCTGGCCGGGACGTTTGATGCCAGTCTGTTGCTGGTGATGGTGTCAGCGCTGGTCACGACATTCGCCGGCTACCGCCTGCTTTTCGGCGCGCGGGTAAAGCCGGTCTATGACGACAGGTTTGCCGTGCCGACCAGCAAGGTGATCGACGCACCGCTGGTGCTTGGTGCGACAGGTTTTGGCGTTGGCTGGGGCATCACCGGGTTTTGTCCGGGCGGGGCTGTCCCGGCCCTGGGATTCTTTGATTCACGCGTCGTCATATTTCTGGCGGCCATGCTGGCCGCAATGTGGGCGACGCGGCTGTTTCGGGAATGGCAGCCAAAGGCGGCGACGGTCTAGAGTGTGTCTTTCTTTGACAGAATCTGATTTGGGATTCCCAGGGTTTTGGGAATGTGATTCACTTGCCTCACTGTATGATGGGGGCGAGGATGACT
>JAYTCN010000125.1:0-4783 GCA_043736475.1 Paracoccaceae bacterium | reverse complement strand
CGCTGGGCGCGTTCGGCGCCGCGTTGCTGTTCGGCGCTGTCCAGTCGATGCAGCTCGCAGTCCGAATTTCCCCACCGGAAGGCGACCTGACCTGGTTGAAATGGCCCGACCCGAGCCAGCGTCGAAAAATGGAGCGCCCATGCCCCGCTTGCCGCATCGGCACAATAAGTCTTCGCGCCAATCGCGGATTTTGGCGGAATTGCGCGCCGCCCCGGCGTTGCGGGTGAACGACCTTGCCTTGCGGCTTTCGGTTTCCACCGAAACGGTGCGACGCGACTTGGCGGAGCTGGACGCAAACGGATTGATCAGCCGCACCTATGGCGGTGCCATGCGACAAGTGCCTTTCGAGCCGGCGCTGAACGTGCGCGAAGGCCTGATGGTGGCGCAAAAGTTGCGCATTGCCGAGGCTGCGGTAAAACAGGTTGGCGAAAATGACATCGTCATGATCGGTGGCGGCGCGACAACGTTGCATTTCGCCCGTCGACTGGCGGTGATCCGTGATCACGTGACCGTCATCACCCATTCGTTCTCGGTCGCCGCAGCAGCGGCGACAAATTCGACGCACAAGGTTCTGGTCCTGCCGGGCCAGTACGATGGCCGGGAAGGGTTGATCCATGGACCTGACACAATCGAGGCTTTACAGCGCCTGCATGCGAACAAGGCCTTCCTTGGTGCCAGCGGCGTGACAGTGGAGGGCCCGAATGACGCCAGTATCGGTCCCGGCCTGACCTATGGCGCGATGATGCGGCGGTCGGCCCATGCCTACATTCTGGCGGACCATTCCAAATTCGGCAGCCCGTCGCTGACCGTCTATGGCGGCTGGTCGGCGGCAACGACGCTGATCAGCGACACGACGCCGTCGGGTGAGCTGGCGCTGGCGATTGCGGCTGCGGGAGGGCGGGTTATCGACGCTTCGGTGATCCTGTAATTCGCTTTCCTGGATGTTCCCGAGACCGTCGAAAACGACCGGCACCACTGTAAAATCCGCTGGATGAATGCCGGGCCCCGTCCAATGCCCGGCAGCGCGCCGCACGTCGGGGCCGCACCCCTTTCCGAATGTCCCGCAGAACCGATCTTGCCATGAAAAACGCCGATCGCCGAGGGGATATGTGATCATCCGGGATGGAACACTTGTCACATCCCGCAAGAAGGTATGGTTGTTTTTTGAACAGTTCTGGCTTTTGGCTATGCCAGTCCTTCATGGTTTGCATCGGTGTTCGGCTCCGCAAGGCTGACTGTGGCAGTTGCGTGTTGTAGAGGTGCACGTAGCGCAGCAGGGTGGTTTCGAGATCATTCCCGCTGACGGAGTGGTGGCTTCCCAGCACCTCTTCGATGCGTCCGTTGAAGCGTTCGACCATGCCGTTGGTCTGGGGGTGCATCGGCGGGGCGAGGCGGTGTTCGATGTCGAGATCGGCGCAAAGCCGGCCGAAGTCATGCTCGCCCGAGGCCGCGCGCTTGCGCAGTCCGACCAGAATGATCGGAGCCGCAACGCCGATGCTGGCGAAAGACGGCAGCAGGCCGACGCAGAAGGTCGACAGGCCCATGATGCCCATGGTCACCAGAAACGTGTTCTTGCGGCCAAACAGGTCACCGAGGCGGCCAAAGAAAATCGCGCCGAACGGGCGCACGGCAAAACCGGCGGCAAATGCTGCCAGCGCAAAGATGAAACCGGTGGTTTCATTGACGCCGGAAAAGAACTGCGCCGAGATTTAGGCGGCCAGCAGGCCATACAGGTAAAAGTCGTACCACTCAAAAACCGTGCCCAGCGACGAGGCGAAGATAACCAGTTTTTCGTTCTGGGTCTTCGTGGTTTGCCTCGGTAAACTGTCGTCAAACGTTTTCGACATTTGCCGTCTCCCCTGATGAACTTGTTGTTGGCGCCCGCCGATTGCCGGTTGTTGGCAAAATCGCGGGCATCCGGTGTGATTCAGACCGCAGCCAGCGCGCACTCTTGCGCTGAAGGGCATGCCGGCAATAGCTAGACCTTAGTCGAAGGCAGGTTCGACCAACGTCCATGGTGACCAGGGCAGGCCAGCGGTCTATAGAAGAAGAAATTTCTGGGAGAGCGCAGCAATGACCGACGATATTTACCCGGTGCCGGCCGAATGGCGCGAGCGCGCTTTCATCAACGCCGAAGGCTACGCGGAAAAGTATGCGGAATCGGTCAGCGATCCTGATGCATTCTGGCGGAGTGAGGCCGCGCGGATCGACTGGATCAAACCCTTTACCAAAGTCAAAAACACCAGTTTCCACGAGGCCGATTTCGGGATCAAATGGTTCGAGGACGGGGTCCTCAATATCTCGGCGAATTGCCTCGACCGCTATTTGCCGGCCAAGGCCAATGACCCGGCGATCATCTGGGAAGGCGACGATCCTTCGGAAAGCCGCACCATCAGCTACGGCGAACTGCACGCCGAGACCTGCCGCCTGGCCAATATCCTGAAGGCCCACGGCGTGCGCAAGGGCGACCGGGTCACCCTCTATCTGCCGATGATCCCCGAAGCCGCCATGGCCATGCTGGCTTGCGCCCGGATCGGGGCAATCCATTCCATCGTCTTTGCTGGTTTCTCGCCCGAGGCACTGGCCAACCGCATCCACGATTGCGATTCAAGGCTGGTGGTGACCTGCGACGAAGGCCTGCGCGGCGGCAAACGCATACCGCTGAAAGCCAATGTCGATACCGCTCTGGCCAATTGTCCGTCGGTCGAAAAGGTGCTGGTCGTCCGCCGGACCGGCGGCGCTGTCACCATGCAGGCCGGTCGCGATCTTTGGTATCATGCCGAGCGCGAAACGGTTTCGGCTGACTGTCCGCCCGAACCGGTCGGGGCCGAAGACCCGCTGTTCATCCTCTACACCTCGGGATCGACCGGCAAGCCCAAGGGCGTCATGCACACCACCGGCGGCTATCTGGTCTATGCCGCGATGACGCATCAATACATTTTCGACTATCGCCCCGGCGATGTCTTCTGGTGCGCCGCCGATGTCGGCTGGGTTACCGGGCACAGCTATGTCGTCTATGGTCCGCTGGCCAACGGGGCCACAACGCTGATGTTCGAAGGGGTGCCGAACCATCCCGATTTCAGCCGGTTCTGGCAGATCGTCGACAAGCACCAGGTCAACATTTTCTACACCGCCCCCACGGCTTTGCGGGCGCTGATGCGCGAGGGCGATGGCTATGTCACCCGCACTTCGCGCAAGTCCCTGCGCCTGCTCGGTACGGTGGGTGAGCCGATCAACCCCGAGGCGTGGAAATGGTATCACCGGGTGGTTGGCGACAGCCGCTGCCCGATCGTCGATACCTGGTGGCAGACCGAGACCGGCGGCGCAATGATCGCGCCGCTGCCCGGCGCCACCGCCCTGAAACCCGGTTCGGCCACCCATCCGATGTTCGGGGTGAAACTTGAAATCGTTGATGCCGAGGGCGAGGTTCTGCAAGGTGCTGCCGAAGGCAACCTCTGTATCACCGATTCATGGCCCGGCCAGATGCGCGGCGTCTGGGGCGATTCGGAGCGGTTCTTCACCACCTATTTCGCCGCCTATCCCGGCAAATATTTCACCGGCGACGGTTGCCGCCGCGACGCCGACGGCTATTACTGGATCACCGGGCGGGTCGATGACGTCATCAATGTCTCGGGCCACCGCATGGGCACCGCCGAAATCGAAAGCGCGCTGGTCGCCCACGCCAAGGTCGCCGAGGCCGCCGTCGTCGGCATGCCGCACGACATCAAGGGCCAAGGAATTTACGCCTATGTTTCGCTGAATGCCGGCGAAGTCGGCGACGCTGCGCTTCAGAAGGAATTGGTGGTCTGGGTCCGCAAGGAAATTGGTCCGATTGCAACGCCCGACGTCATCCAGTTCGCGCCTGGCCTGCCAAAGACGCGATCAGGCAAAATCATGCGACGCATTCTTCGCAAGATTGCCGAGGGGGATGTGTCAAATCTGGGCGATACGTCCACTCTGGCGGATCCGGCCGTTGTCGACAGTCTGGTTGCAAATCGGGTTACAGTTTCATGACGCCGGCGTTTTGTCCTGCGTCGGTCGGTTTGATCGGGTGGTTTGCATGACCGCCTCGATTCTAAGCGCCGATGACCATCCGCTGTTTCGTCAGGCACTGGTGATGGCCGCAAGCAACGTTCGCAAGCAAGCGCGTGTGATCGAAGCAGCGACAGTCAATGCGGCCGTGAAATGCGCTGCGGAAGCTGACGATCTGAAGCTGATCCTGCTCGATCTGAAAATGCCGGGCGTGGAAGGTTACTCCGGCGTCGCCATGTTGCATGCCGAAAGACCTCGGGTGCCAATTTTGGTCGTTTCGAGCGCTGACGCATCGCAAGCGGCGGTTTTGTCGCAAAGATTTGGGGCAGTCGGTTTCATTGGCAAGGATCAGTCACTGCCGGCCATCGAGTCTGCGATCGCCGACGCTCTGGCTGGCAAACGCATTACTATTCCCCTGGAGCCGGAACTCGATACCGTGGCCACCAAAGTTGCATCCATGACGCCAGCGCAATTGCGGGTCCTGCTGGGTGTTTTGAAAGGGCGATTGAATAAGCAGATTGCCTTCGATCTTGATGTGACCGAAGCGACCGTCAAAGCGCACATGACCTCGATATTGCGCAAGGTGGACGTGCAAAACCGCACGCAGGCGGTTCTTGCGGCCCGAGCATTGGGCATCGGCACCGGTTCGGTTCACTAGAGCGCGTCTGACTTAGACGGATACATATCCAGCATGGCGGAGGTAATTTTTGCACTCCTCGGGGCTGAATGCGTCGAGGAGGGTTCCCACGCG
>JAYTCN010000124.1:0-1996 GCA_043736475.1 Paracoccaceae bacterium | reverse complement strand
CCAACAAAATCGTCAAAGCAAGCTTTTTCACGCTTAAGTTTGGCGCGTAAAGTTGACGGTATCTCCAATTGCACGCCCTTTCCAGATATTGCGCGATTGCATATATTCTTCGGATTTTTCGCAAGAAACTTGTGGCCTACGGATAATGTTGGAAAGCCATGCCTTCCGAAGCCTTTCGCGATGATTTCCGAAAACTCCGTGTCTAGCCCTCCAAGGAAGATACGGGTAGTATCACCATTGTCCGTGCGCCCATGCAAAGCCAATGCGGTCTGGCATTTATTCAATATTTTCAATGCCAGTGGTTCGTCAAAGTTGTGCGATGTGACGTGCAACAGACAGTTTCCTGAACTCATCAATCCTTCGAACAAATAGGCGCAGTAATTGTCGGCGGCAATTGCGCGTGTGATTTCAGATGTCCCGTGTTCGATGCTGCCTCCGTGCGGAGCGACCAAACAGACAGACCTATCTGGCAAGTCATGGACAACGATTCGAAAGTCTTGGCCATAAATGTGACATTTGGCAAGTTCTTCAAAGTTAGGGTAGGTGTCCCGCATCACCCCACCCTCCCCCACAAATCATATTCCCCCGCCTCATCCACCACCACCTCGACAATATCCCCCGCCTTCAGCCCCTCAAACCCTTCATCAATGAACAAATTCCCGTCGATCTCCGGCGCATCGGCCATGGTCCGGCAGGTTGCCCCATCCGCATCCACCTCATCGACAATCACCGATACCCGCGTCCCCACTTTGGCCGCCAGTTTCGCCTCCGAAATCGCCTGCGCTTTTGCCATGAACCTATCCCAGCGCTGCTGTTTCACCTCGTCGGCCACATGATCGGGCAGGGCGTTCGACCGTGCCCCGGCGACGTTTTCGTATTGGAAGCAGCCGACGCGGTCGAGTTGGGCTTGGTCGAGCCAGTCGAGCAGGTGCTGGAATTCGGCTTCGGTCTCGCCGGGGTAACCAACGATGAAGGTCGAGCGCAGGGTGATGGCGGGGCAGATGGCGCGCCAGTGGGCGATTTCCTCGAGGGTGCGGGCCGAAGTGGCGGGGCGGGCCATGCGTTTGAGCACCTCGGGATGCGAATGCTGGAACGGCACGTCGAGATAGGGCAGCACCAATCCATCCGCCATCAGCGGGATCAGGTCGCGGACGTGGGGGTAGGGATAGACGTAGTGCAGGCGCACCCATGCCCCAAGCGAGCCGAGGTCGCGGGCGAGATCGGTGATATGGGCGCGGTGGCCGTTGGCCGTGGCATAGCCAAGGTCGAGGCCGTAGGCGGAGGTGTCCTGGCTGATCACCAGCAGTTCTTTGACCCCGGCGGCGACCAGCTTTTCGGCCTCTCGGATGATGGCATGGGCCGGGCGCGATTGCAGGCGGCCGCGCATGGCGGGGATGATGCAGAACCGGCACTTGTGGTTACAGCCCTCGGAGATTTTGAGGTAGCTGTAATGGCGCGGGGTGAGGCTGACGCCGGTGGCGGGCAGCAGGTCGATGAACGGGTTTGGGCTGGGCGGCGCGGCTTTGTGCACCGCGTCGAGCACCGCCTCGTATTGCTGCGGGCCGGTCACCGCAAGCACTTTGGGGTGGGCGCCGGTGATGAATTCGGGGTTGGCGCCAAGGCAGCCGGTGACGATGACCTTGCCGTTTTCGCGCAGGGCCTCGCCGATGGCCTGCAGGCTCTCGGCCTTGGCCGAATCGAGAAAGCCGCAGGTGTTGACGATCACCGCTTCGGCCCCGGCGTAATCGGGGCTGATGGCATAGCCCTCGGCGCGGAGCCTGGTGAGGATGCGCTCGCTGTCGACCAGCGCCTTCGGGCAGCCGAGCGAGACCATGCCGATCTTCGGCTGGCCCGGACGCGATGTCTCCGGGATGTGCGAGCGGGCAAGGTCGGGGCGCAGGTTGGGCGGGTTGTGGGTCATGCGGGCGGTATAATGCGCGAGGCGGAGGTTGGCGAGACGGCTTGCGCTGAGGAGCGCGTGAAGTATGTTTTATGC
>JAYTCN010000123.1:0-4787 GCA_043736475.1 Paracoccaceae bacterium | reverse complement strand
CCGGCGTCGGTTCGCGGCCGATTTCGTGCAGCATCTGGCGGCCGGTGCGGACCAGCTTGTTGATGGTTTCGATCATATGCACCGGGATGCGGATGGTGCGGGCCTGGTCGGCGATCGAGCGGGTGATCGCCTGGCGAATCCACCAGGTGGCGTAGGTCGAAAACTTGTAGCCGCGGCGGTATTCGAATTTGTCGACGGCTTTCATCAGGCCGATGTTGCCTTCCTGGATCAAATCCAGAAACTGCAACCCGCGGTTGGTGTATTTCTTGGCGATGGAAATGACGAGGCGCAGGTTGGCTTCGACCATTTCCTTTTTCGCCAGGCGGGCTTCCTTTTCGCCTTTCTGCACTTGGCTGACGATGCGGCGGAATTCGGCGATGTCGACGCCGACATACTGGCTGATCTCGCCGATCTCGCCGCGCAATTCGTCGACGCGCGGGCCGTGCTTGTCGAGCAGAACGTCCCAGCCGCGGCCCTTGAGCAGGCCGACCCGGTCGAGCCAGCCGGGTTCCAGCTCGTTGCCGCGATATTCGGCGATGAAATCCTGGCGGTTGATCCGGGCCTGATCGGCCAGTTTGACCATCTGGCCGTCGAGCGACATGATCTTGCGGTTGATGCCGTAGATCTGGTCGACCAAAGCCTCGATCCGGTTGATGTGCAGGTGCAGCGAGTTGACCAAGAGGACGATTTCCGAGCGCAGGCGCTGGTATTCGAGTTCCTGATTGGAGGAGAAACTTTTCTGGTGGCTCATCGCCGCCGACATGCGGTTGTCCTGCATTTCCGACAGTTTGCCGTAATCCGAGGCAATGCGGTCGAGGGTTTCCAGCACCATCGGCTTCAGCGCCGCTTCCATCGCGGCCAGCGACAGGTTTTCGGCCTCGTCGTCGGGGTCCTCCTCCTCTTCCACCGGGGCGGGCTGATCGACTTCGTCGAACGGCACGTAATTGGCGTCGTCCTCGTCGTCGTCATCGCCGCCGGCACCGCGCCGGCGCGGGGCGGGCCTGGCCTTGACCAAAGTTTCGGGCGCGGCCGCTGCCGGCACCGGTCTTGGTGCCGGAGCGGGGGCCGCCGGCATCGCGGCCTGGGCCAGAACCGCCGTTTCCTCGTCGCCCTCGAGGCTGGCGCCAAAGGTGGTTTCCAGATCGATGACATCGCGCAGCATGATGTCTTCGTCGAGCAACTCATCGCGCCAGATGGTGATGGCCTGGAAGGTCAGCGGGCTTTCGCACAACCCGCCGATCATGGTGTTGCGGCCGGCCTCGATCCGCTTGGCGATGGCGATCTCGCCCTCGCGTGACAAGAGTTCGACCGAGCCCATTTCGCGCAGATACATCCGCACCGGGTCGTCGGTGCGATCCATCGCCTCGCCCGAGGCGGTGGTGGTGACCAGCTCGCGCGAAGTCGAGGTTGCCTCGTCGTAATCGGCGTCCGGGTGCTGTTGTGCCGGTTCGCCCTCTTCGGCTTCCTCGTTCTCGATGACGTTGATGCCCATTTCCGACAGCATCGCCATCACATCTTCGATCTGTTCGGAGGAGACCTGTTCGGGCGGCATGACCGAATTCAATTCGTCATAGGTGATATAGCCGCGCGATCTGGCCTGGGCGATCATCTTTTTGACCGCCGCCTGGCTCATGTCGAGCATGGAGCCTGTGGTTTCGACCGGTTCGTCGGGTTTCTGTTCGGAATCGGTGGCGGCCATCGGGAGCTCCTTGAACAGATTTGGACCAAGCGAATCACATAGGTCCGAATTGCCGCGAATCAACACAGCGAATCAGTGATTCGCAATGCGATTCTATTTCTTGCGTTTGATCCATATCTGCCGATCGATCATGTCCTGAAGGTGGCGCGATCGGGCAAGATCGGGGTTATCCTCAGGTTTTTGGCCTTCAGGTTCGGCCCGCATCGCCTTGTCCCGGGCAGCACTTGCCTGCCCCAGACGCCAGGTGACACCTTCATCCGCCACCCCCGACAATTCCTCAGCGGCGTCCAGAAGTTCGGACTGCATACCGGTGACGGCAGATTGTTTGTGTATTTCCTCCAGCAAGGCAATTTCCGCAAGGTTCTGGTCGGCGTCGCTCTGGATATGGCGATTGGCGCGAACATGGCCAAGCGACGTCAGTTTCGCCATGACAGCGCCGCCAGCCACGGCATCAAGCCGCGCCGCTGTCAGGCCATGTGGGGTGTCGCGCAGGATCGTCAAGATGGCCTGGCGGATTTCGTCAAGGTCGCCGCAGCGGAAGGTCAGCCGCTCCAGCGCCGCTTCGTGCTTCAACGCCAGATCGGGGTGGTTGACACAGGCGACAAGGATCACGCTTTCACGGATGCGGGCGTGGCCGTCCTTTGCCCGCAACAGCGAAGCGCGGGTGCCTTGGGTTGCCGGTTGCGGAACGCCCTGGCGCGGGCGACGTCCGGGTTGGCTGGCCACAACCCGCCGGGCAGGGCGGAAAAGTTCCAGCCGTTTCGCCCGGATTGCCGCCTCGTAATGCACCCGGATGCCGGGGTCTTTGATCTTGGCGATCGACGCTTTCAAACTGCGGTCCAGGGCAGCGCGGCGTTCGGGTGAATCAAAATTCTGGTCCGCCGTTTCGCGCTGCCACAGCAGGTCAACCATCGGCCCGGCGGCGTCGAGTAACTCCTGCATGGCCCTGGCACCGTGGGCGCGGATCAGGTCGTCGGGGTCTTGCCCCTCGGGCAAGAGGCAAAATCGCAGGCCCTTGCCGGCTTCGAGCAGCGGCAAGGCGAGGTCGAGCAGTCGCAGGGCCGCCTTGAGGCCCGGCTTGTCGCCGTCAAGGGCGATGGTCGGTTCCGGGCACAGCCGCCAGATCATCTGCAACTGCGGTTCGGTGATCGCGGTGCCAAGCGGTGCGACCGCATGCAAGAACCCCGCCTGCGCCAGGGCGATCACATCCATATAGCCCTCGGCAACGATCAGCTTGCCGGTCTTGCCGCTGGCCTCGCGCGCCGGCGCAAGATTGTAAAGCGAGCGGCCCTTGTCAAACAGCGGGGTTTCCGGCGAATTGATGTATTTTGCCCCGGCATCGGCTTTCATCGCCCGGCCGCCAAAAGCGATGCAGCGGCCGCGGGCGTCGCGGATCGGGAACATGATCCGGTCGCGAAACCGGTCATAGGGTTGGTTGCCGTCCTCGGGAAACAGCGCCATTCCACACTCGACAATCAAAGCATCGGGCACCGATTTGCCGCGCAGGTGGCCCAGCAAGGCCGACCAGTCGTCCGGCGCAAAGCCGATTTCGAAGCCGTCCTGCGTCGCCTGCTTCAGCCGCCGCGTTTCCAGATAGGCCCGCGCCGCCTGGGCCCGCGAGGTTTTGAGTTGCAGCCGGAAAAATCCGACCGCCATCTCCATGATCCTTGCCAGTTCCGACAGATGGTCGCTGCGCTGGCGTTCGCGCGGATCGGCGACCGGCATCGGCATGCCGGCTTCGCGCGCCATGATTTCCACCGCTTCCATGAAACCGACATTTTCGGTTTCGCGGATGAAAGCCAGCCCGTCGCCCTTGGCGTGGCAGCCGAAGCAATAATAGAAGCCCTTGCGGTCATCGACGTGAAACGAGGCGGTTTTTTCCTGATGGAACGGGCAGGGCGCCCAGAAATCGCCCTTGCCGGGGTTTGATTTGCGCGAATCCCACGCGACCTTGCGCCCCGCCACGACCGAGAGCGACACCCGGGTGCGAAGTTCGTCGAGGAATCCGGCGGGAAGCGACATTGCCAGAATATCGGACGCATGCAGGGGGATAGCAAGGGTTTGCCGAGCGCAATCAAATTGCGGCAAATCCAGCTTATTTCGACGGTCCGGGTTTACCGGTCATTGAGACATTGACGCCAGTCTTTTGCCTATCATATTGATAGAAAATGACATGGAGCGATGCTTGTTTCGGGGGTCGTTGTGACCAGCGTCCCCCACGCCGACGCGTATCTGGCGCTGCTGCGCGAACTGGCCGCGAACTCGCGAAATGTCCTGTGGACAGCAACTGCGCTCGAGCAGATGGGGACGACCGGAATTGCCGCCCGAATGGCGATGAACGTTTTGAAACTTGGCATGGTGGAAGGCGAAATTGTCGCCGGGCGAAGCGCTGGCGAATGGCAAGCCAAAATCAGGCTGGCGGCGCGCGGCCGGCCGGCAATCCGGGTCCAGGTCACAATTATCGGGGACAGCCGCGTGGCGGTGAACCTGGTGGAATGGGTAGACAGGAATTGAAATCGCGGCTTGTGGCCAAATCGGGCGGGTCGATGACACCGGACCTGCTGCGCTATCAGCAGTGCGGTCTGAACAATATTTTCCTGCGCGACGGATTCGACTGGCAGTCGATTGACGGCGAAATCTATTTGAGCATCGCCGATCTGGACGGTTTGCACCGGGCCATCGGCTTGCGCATTGTGCTGACCAAGAAAGCGCCGACCGGCGACGAGATGCGTTTCTTGCGCAACGAACTGGATATGTCGCAATCCGATCTGGGCAAAATAATCGGCGTTTCAGACCAGAGCATCGCCCGCTGGGAAAAAAGTCAGACCGACATTCCGGGGCCTGCCGTATTCTCGGTCAAGTTCCTGTATCTTTTTGCGCTGATGCCGGCGGAAGACCGGTCGGAACTTGGCAGCGCGCTGATCAACCTGGCAATGGAACTTGGCCAGGCAGACGAAATCAGTGACCGAATGGAATTCACTTTTGCCGACGCGCACTGGGTCAACGCTGCACCGTAATGGCACCCGTGCGGCCAGGCCAGATTCCTGGTCAAACGTTCCGCTGACCCTTGCCATCGGCATGAACGCGC
>JAYTCN010000122.1:0-4787 GCA_043736475.1 Paracoccaceae bacterium | reverse complement strand
AACTCTGGATGGAATATCTCTATTCCGACGAAGGTCAGTTGGGCTGGTTGGCCGGCTATTGCCACCCGATCCGCTTCAACGACATGGTGGCGCGCGGGGTTGTTCCGCAGGAAATGCTCGACAAGCTGCCGCCGGCGGCTGGTTACGAAGCGGCCTATTTCCCAACCCTTGACGAAGTGAACGCCAACAAGGCGGCGGTCGTCGAAGGCTGGGATGCCGTCGTGGGTGCCAACGTCCAGTAAGTGACACGAAGCCCCGGCAGGCCCGCCTGCCGGGGACTTTCATCATGGAACCTCAACCCGCCAGCGCGCGTCGGCAACTGTCCTGGGCCTGGCTCGGGATCGTGCCGTTTGCGCTTTTTGCGGTGCTGTTCCTGATCCTGCCGACGATGAATATCGTTTTGGGTGCATTCCGGACCCCGGAGGGCGGGTTCACCTTTGAAAATCTTCGTGGCCTGAACAAAACTTCGATCCGGGCGGCATACTGGATTTCAATCAAGATCAGCATGGCTTCGGCACTGCTCGGCTGTCTGGTCGGCTTCGGCGTGGCCGCAGCGGTCACGCGCGGCGGCTTGCCGAGATGGATTCGCGCGCCGTTGCTGACGTTTTCCGGCGTCGCCTCGAATTTTGCCGGTGTACCGCTGGCCTTCGCGTTCATTGCTACTTTGGGACCGCTTGGCATCGTGACGGTGTTTCTGAAAACCCAGTTTGGCATCAACCTGCGCGAGATGGGCTTCAACCTGCTGTCTTTTTGGGGACTGACAGTGACCTACCTGTTCTTCCAGATCCCGCTGATGATCCTGATCATCACCCCGGCTCTGGACGGGCTGAAGCGCGAATGGAAAGAGGCGGCCTCGATCCTTGGCGCGTCCGGGTTTCAATATTGGCGCATGGTGGCCATACCGATCCTGTTCCCGTCGTTTCTCGGCACCTTCGCCTTGTTGTTCGCCAATGCGTTCGGGGCGGTGGCAACCGCGATTGCCTTGACCGGATCGTCGCTGAATATCGTGCCGATCCTGCTGTTCGCCCAGATCCGGGGCGACGTGCTGGGCAATCCGCATCTGGGCTACGCACTGGCTTTTGGCATGATCGTCATCACCGGCATTGCCAATACCATTTACATCTGGCTGCGCGCCCGATCCGAACGGTGGCTGAAATGATGCGGCTGTGGTCCTGGGGCATGCTGGCGATCGGCCTGGTCTATTTCATCCTGCCACTGGTCGGCATGACCGAATTCTCGCTGAAAATGCGCCGCGGGGTCTATTCGTTTGACGCTTACGGCAAGGTCTTTGCCGACCCGCAGTTTCAGGCGACATTTGGCTATTCGGTGGTGATGGCGCTGGTCACCATCGTGTTCGGGGTGCTGCTGGTGGTGCCGACCGCCTATTGGGTCAGGCTGAAATTGCCGGGCCTGCGGCCCTATATCGAATTCATCACCCTTTTGCCGCTGGTGATTCCGGCCATTGTCATCGTCTTTGGCTATATAAGGCTCTACAACACCTCGAGCTGGCTGCCGCTGACCGGCACGGCCATGGGCACCAACATTCTCCTGATGTTCGGCTATACGACGCTGGCGCTGCCCTATATGTACCGCGCCGTCGATACCGGCCTGCGGACGATCGACGTCGGCACCCTGACCGAAGCGGCCCAGTCGCTGGGCGCGGGCTGGATCACCATCCTTGCCAAGGTCATCCTGCCCAATGTGCTGGTCGCGGTGCTGTCGGGCGCTTTCCTGACTTTCGCCATCGTCATCGGCGAGTTCACCATGGCCGCCTTGCTCAATCGCCCGGCGTTTGGTCCGTACATGCAGCTGCTGGGTGCCAACCGCGCCTATGAACCGGCGGCGCTGGCGGTTATTGCCTTTGCCATCACCTGGGCCTGCATGGGCTTTATTCAGCTGTTCACCCGGTTTTCCAAACATACGCGAGCGCAAGACTGATGGCATTTCTCGACATTTCGCATCTGGAGAAATCCTTCGCCGCCAACCGGGTGGTCACGGATTTCAATCTTGAAATCGCCCAGGGCGAGTTCGTCTCGTTGCTGGGTCCTTCGGGCTGCGGCAAGACAACGGTTTTGCGGATGGTTGCCGGGTTTGAAACCCCGAGTTCGGGTGCGATCCGGATCGAGGGCCACGACATCGTCGCCCAGCGTCCGAACCAGCGCAACATCGGCATGGTTTTTCAGGCCTATGCGCTGTTTCCAAACTTGACCGTGGCGCAAAATGTCGGGTTTGGCCTCAAGGTTGCCGGCGTTGCCCGGGCGGAGGCAAAAAGTCGCGTGCAAGAAATGCTCGACCTGATCGGCTTGCCGGACCTTGGCGGCCGGTATCCGTTCCAGTTGTCAGGCGGACAGCAACAACGTGTCGCCTTGGCGCGCGCACTGGCGGTGCGCCCGCGGGTTTTGCTGCTCGACGAACCTTTGTCGGCGCTCGATGCCAAGATTCGGGTCAGTTTGCGAAACGAGATCCGCGAGATTCAGCAACGCCTCGGGATCACTACAATTTTTGTCACGCATGATCAGGAAGAAGCACTGTCGATGTCGGATCGGGTGGTTGTTATGAACGGTGGCATTGCCGACCAGATCGGCACACCGTTCGAAATCTACAATCGTCCGGCGACGCGTTTTGTTGCGTCATTCGTCGGAACTCTGAACTTGCTGCAAGCCGACGTGACCGATGCGGTTTCCGGGCAAATATTGCTCGAAGGGCAGACGTTGAAATTGAATGCGGCAATGCCGAAAATTGGTGCCGCGACATTGGCGCTGCGCCCCGAAGTGATCGCACTGAAACCGGGGCAGGGTCACGATGTTTCGCTGCCGGGGACGATAACCGATGTTCATTTCATGGGTTCGGTCATCCGGGTGCGGATCAGAACCGGAAAAAACCATATTTCGCTCGACACATTCAACGACGCAGCTTCGCCGCCCCCAGCCCCGGGACAACAGGCAACAGTAAGTTTTGCCAGGGACGCGCTTCTGGTCCTAAACGATTGACGACGAATAGCGAACGAAAGCAAATTTGCTGCCGTCAGGCGACCAGTTCGGCACGTTGACCGAACCTTGGCCGCCGAACAGCGAAAACAGAGGATGCAATCCCGACCCGTCCGGATTCATCAGGCGCAACGTGACGTCCTTGTCGCGCGGGTGGCCGTCCACATCGTCGGCATAGGACAACAGCAGCACGTTCCTGCCGTCGGGTGAGGGATGGGGAAACCAGTCAGCCTGACCATCATTGGTGATCTGTTCGACGCCGGTGCCATCGGGGTGAATACGCCAGATTTGATGGCGACCGGTCCGACTGGAATTGAAATAGATCCACTGCCCGTCAGCCGTGTAATCCGGGCCGTCATTGTGCCCTTCGCCATTGGTAAGGCGCTTTTCGGCGCCGCCAGAAGACGAAATGGTGTAGATGTCGAACAAGCCGTTGCGCTGGCCGCAATAGGCCAAAGCGGCACCATCGGGCGACCAGCCGTGCCAGTATGAAGGATTGTTGGTGGTAATCTGAACCGGCGTACCGCCCGCGACCGGCAGGACATAGATTGCCGAATGTCCGAACTTTGTGCCGTCGCTGATGGCAATTTTGGTGCCATCGGGTGAAAGCCCGTGGTCATTGTTACACTTGCCGGCAAAATCGGTGTCGATCTGAACCGGCGTTGCCGGGCCTGAAAGCGATTGGCGAAACAACCGTCCGCCACCATTGAAGATCAGACTGGCGCCGTCGCGGCTCCAGTTCGGGGCTTCGACCAGATCGTCAGTTTGCCAGACTATCGTTGTCGCCCCGGAGTCAACATCGTATGTCTCGATCGAGCTGCGCATCATTCCTCGGACTCCATTTTTTCGTCGGTCTCGGCCATCCTGCGGACGACTACCGATCGTAGATCATGCAGGGCAAACAACAATGCCTCAGCATTGTCGAGTACTGCTTTTTTTGCCGCGCGCGTCTGCAGCCATTGTGCCGATTGATTCAGCTTTTCGACCAAAGCCTGCATCTCGAAAAGATCCCGGCTTGGTCTGGATTTGCGACGTGCCGCGATCCAGTCCGATATTTCGGCTCTCTCTTCGCTTGTCGGACCTTCGCCTTGCGATTTGATCTCGCCGGTGCGCAGATTTGCAATCGCGATCAGGTCCAGTTCAAGCCGACGCTGCGGCGATTCGGTTGCGACGCGGAACACACTCGCACCCGGTTCGCGGATGCGAAAGTACAGTCGTGGCGGTTCTTTGCCGCGGCTCATGTCAGGCTGCCGGTAAATCGCTGGATCCGATTGCATGCATCGGTCAGGATCGCTTCCGATGTCGCATAGCTGACGCGAAAATTCGGCGATAGACCAAAGGCGGCGCCGGGTACCACCGCAACCCCTTCGGCGGCAAGCAATTCGGTGCAGAAGTCCTGGTCGTTGCCGATCCTGGCGCCGCTTGCGGTTGATTTGCCAACACATGGGGCAATGTCAGGATAGACGTAAAATGCCCCTTCCGGCACCGCGCAGGACAGGCCCGGCGCTTGGTTCAGCAATCTCACCACCAAGTCGCGCCTGCGCAAGAAATGCTCGTTGGCAGTCGAAATATAGTCCTGCGGTCCTTCGAGCGCTTCCAGTGCCGCATATTGCGATACAGAGCATGGATTCGTGGTGGTTTGGCTTTGAACCTTCCGCATTGTGTCGATCAGGTGCTTTGGACCAGCGGCATAGCCGATGCGCCAACCGGTCATCGCGTAGGCTTTGGAAACACCGTTCACGGTCAGGGTCCGATCAAGCAAATCCGGTTCGACCTGGGCCGGAGTGCAAAACTCGAACG
>JAYTCN010000121.1:0-1998 GCA_043736475.1 Paracoccaceae bacterium | reverse complement strand
CTTCGGCCACGACGTCATACCAGGGGTGGATGACCTTGGGAACGAAGACAAAGGTCAGTTCCTTGGTCACCGGCACGATCAGGTCACCCTGACCTTGGGCAAAGGCCGGAACTGCGGCGACGGACATGCCAGTAGTAACTGCAAGGGCTGCAAGCCCTCTCATTAGGTTCTTCATGGGTTTTCCTCCTGTTGACGTTTGTGGTTGTAACTTTGTCGGCCCCGCCTTACGCGGCCTTGACCGAACAGCTTTTCATGAAGGCCAATGTGGCTTCCAAAGAAACGACTCCCGCCTGACTGCCCAGCCCGGTGGCATTGAGCGCCGAGGCAGCCTGGGCGAGCCTGACCGAATCCTGCGGGCTCATCCCGTTCAGCAGTCCCGCAGCGAATCCCGCGTTGAAGACGTCGCCGCAGCCGCAGGTGCAGACGACATCGATCGCATAGGCCGGGATGGTGAAGCTCAGGCCGGTCCGGTGGTGGTAATAGGCACCGTCCGCACCCAGCGTGAACACGCAGCACTGCGCGCCGCGGTCCAGGAAAAACCCCGCCATCCGCGCCAGTCCGGTCAGCCCGCTTAACGCCTGTGCTTCCTCGACCGAGGGGATGAAATAATCTGTCCAGGGCAGCACCGCCTCGACATCGGGCAGATCGTCAGCGGAGCCTGCGAAAACATCGACCGTGGTGATACAGCCGCGTGCCTTGGCATGGCGCATCAGCGCCGCATTCGGCGCGCCGTCCATCGCATCCATCAACCCGACGCCGCCAAGGTGAAACACCCGGGCATCGGTCACTGCGTCAAACTCCGCTTCCGGCACGACATAGGCCCCGGTCGCACCCTTCAGATGCAGCGCGGGCCGTGACCCGTCAGCCCGCGTCAGCACGATGGAACTTGAGGTCGGCACCCCGGCCAGACGCTGCATCGCCGACGTGTCGATCCCGAAGCTCTCCAGCCGCGCCTGGGCCCAATCGCCCATCATATCCTGCCCCAGCCCGCCGACGGCCTGACAGCGCAGCCCGAGCTTGGCCGCAACGATCACCGCCGTGCCGGCAGCGCCAGACACCGCCATCGTCAGATCCTTGATCAAATGCGTGCCGCCGCCGGCCGGAACCGTGTCAAACGGCCACCCCAGACAGTCAAACGTATAAAATCCGGCTGCAGCATAGTCGTAACGCATCATATCTCCTCCCACCGGACTCAGCCCTGCTACTGGGCCGAAGATGATGAACATTAATATTCATGTCAAGACATTTGTTTAGCGTACTTGCCCGACGGGCAGCTACATGTGCCGTAAAATCGTCTTTATCCGCAGTTTCTGGCGAATATTTTTCCATCTTGCCATAAAGCGTTTGATCGGTTTACTACTTCATATAACTTTTGCTCAGACCGGAGGCGCTCGTGAAAGCCGCAATCCTGACCGCCCCGAACCAAATGGCCTATGTCGAGACTGCTGATCCCGCGCCCGAACCCGGCGATCTGGTGCTGCGCGTCAAAGCCTCGACGATCTGCGGCACCGATATCCGCATTCTGCGCGGGCGCAAAACGGCGGGCATCCGCTACCCCTCGATCATCGGCCATGAATTCTCGGGCGAGGTGGTCGAGACCGGCGGCTCGGCTTATCAGATCGGCCAGCGCGTCGGGGTTTGCCCGGCGATCCCTTGCGGACGTTGCGCCCAATGTCTGCGAGGACGCGAGAACCTCTGCCCCGATGCGCAGGCGATGGGCTATCAGATCGACGGCGCCTTTGCCGAGTACATCCGCGTTCCGGCCCGCGCCGTGGCGCTTGGCAATGTGCATCCTCTGCCGGATCAGATCAACTACGCCGAGGCGGCGCTGGTCGAACCGCTGGCCTGTGTGCTGAACGGGCAGAATAAAGTGAGCCTCACCCAGGGCGATACCGTGGTGGTGCTTGGCGCGGGCCCGATCGGCACGCTGCATGTCAAGCTCGCCCGGCTGCGTGGCGCGGCACAGGTGATCGTCAGCGAACCGAACGCCGCCCGGCG
>JAYTCN010000120.1:0-1998 GCA_043736475.1 Paracoccaceae bacterium | reverse complement strand
CGGGGGTGGTGGTGAGTTTCACCGAGGATCCTGCGGTGCAGAACGGGTCCAAGTTCCGTGCTTTGGGGATGCAGATTGCTGCCGGGGTGCCGTTGCAGGTGGGCGAGGGGGCGGAGTTCCGCACCTTCCGGCTGGGGTTGTTTGGGCTGGATAAACTGGCGGATGTCGGGGCCACGGTGGCACGGTTGCGGCGGGGGGTGGACGCGGTTTTGTGATCTGTCC
Organism: Paracoccaceae bacterium; assembly: GCA_043736475.1. Lineage (GTDB taxonomy): Bacteria > Pseudomonadota > Alphaproteobacteria > Rhodobacterales > Rhodobacteraceae > JANMOK01. The sequence continues at coordinate 1,776 of JAYTCN010000120.1, read as the reverse complement.
ACGCGTGGACAGAGATACGATCTGTAACTTATCAATGGGTTGGAGATAGGTCGTTAACCCATTGATAAGGATTGCTGCCGCCGGGGAGACGATTTTCGGGAAGGCCGAAAATCGTGGTTTTGCGGTGCGGGTCCGCGGGTTTTGGGCTGTTGCTTTCGGTTGCTGTGGCGGGAGTGCTCCGCACGGGAGTATTTCGAAAAGAGCAAATCCGGGGGATGCTCAGGTGGACAGGCCACGTGCTGCGGCCTGCCGGATGTGTGGAGCGTTTGGACCGGGCCACGATTTTCGTGTTGAAAATCGTCCTGGAGGCCGCCTCAGGTTTGCGAGCCGCCGACTGTCAGGCCGCCTATGAGAAGCGTGGGTTGGCCGACGCCGACGGGCACCCATTGACCGGCTTTGCCGCAGTTGCCGATGCCGGGGTCGAGTTTCAGATCGTTGCCGATGGCGCGGATTTGTTTGAGCGCGGTGGCGCCGTCGCCGATCAGGGTGGCTCCCTTCACCGCTTCGCCGATGACGCCATTTCTCACACGGTAGGCTTCGGTGCAGCTGAACACGAATTTGCCGTTGGTGATATCGACCTGACCGCCGCCAAAGCCTACGGCGTAGAGGCCGTCTTTGAGAGAGGCGACGATGCCTGCGGGATCATCCTTGCCCGAGAGCATATAGGTGTTGGTCATCCGGGGCATTGGGATATGGGCGTAGCTTTCGCGGCGACCGTTTCCCGTGGCGGCGACCCCCATCAGGCGGGCGTTTTGGCGGTCTTGCATATAGCCGACGAGTCGACCGTCTTCGATCAGGGTGTTTTTCTGCGACGGGGTGCCTTCATCATCAACGCTGATGGAGCCGCGCCGGTTGGGGATGGTGCCATCGTCCAGCACGGTGACGCCGGGGGCGGCGATCATCTGGCCCATCAGGCCGGCGAAGGCGCTGGTTTTCCTGCGATTGAAGTCGCCTTCCAGCCCGTGACCGATGGCTTCGTGCAGCAAGATGCCGGGCCAGCCGGGGCCGAGCACCACATCCATCATGCCAGCCGGGGCGGCGACGGCGTCGAGGTTCACCAAAGCAATGCGCAGGGCCTCTTTCAACATCGGCTGCCAGTGGCTGGGTTCCATCAGACCTGCGAGGCCGTAGCGGCCACCGCCGCCGGTGCCGCCCTGCTCGCGTCGGCCCTTGTCTTCGATGATCACCGAGACGTTCATCCGGGCCATCGGGCGCACATCGCTGTAGCGCAGGCCTTCGGGGCGCAAGATTTCGACCTCTTGCAGACCCGCCGCGATGGTGGCCGAGACTTGCACCACGCGCGGATCAAGTGCGCGGGCGTAGGCGTCGATCTCTTTCAAGAGATCAATTTTCACCACGAAGATGGCGTCGGCCATCGGATCAGCATCGCTGTAGAGTTTGATGTTGGTGCGTTTGGGGGCGCAGGCTAAGGTGCCGCCGCCGTCGCCGACGGCAAGGCGGGCGGTTTCAGCGGCGCGTTTCAGCGCGTGTTCGGAAATCTCGGTCGAATGGGCGTAGCCTGCGACTTCACCGCGCACGGCGCGCAGGCCGAAGCCTTCGGAGGCGTCGTAGCTGGCGTTTTTGATGCGGCCATCGTCGAGCACGATGGCTTCGGAGCGGCGGCGTTCAAAGAACAACTCGCCGTCATCGGCACCTGCGGTTGCGGCGCGCAGGGTGGCGAGGGCGGTTGCCTCATCGAGATGCGACTCGAACGGGCGGAACGGGGCGTCGGTGGAGGCGGTGGACATCAGCACAGGCCTTTCGGGGCGCGATCTG
>JAYTCN010000119.1:0-2000 GCA_043736475.1 Paracoccaceae bacterium | reverse complement strand
TGACAAAGCCCAGGCGGATCATGCAAAAATCTCCTTGCGGGCGTCGAAGCTGGTGGAATATCCGGATGCACCAAGGGCATGGGTGGTTTTTGTGACCTCGTAAATGCCGGTAAAGCTGGACCCGACCCCGGTAATCTCGACCCGCGCCCCGGCCCGCAACAGCGGCAGGCCCACGGTCTGCCCCGCCCCGCGGATCAGTTCGGACCCGAATTGCCGGAGCCGGGACTTGGCGGTTTCAAAGGGGTCACGCATCTGCAGACGGCTGGGCAGAGTGATGATTTCTTCTGTTGCCCCCAACCCCTTGATGACATCGTTCAAGAGCGCGGCCCCAACAGCCATGTTCTGGGTCAGGGTCAGGTCCGACCAGGTGGCTTTGCCCTCGTATTTTTGCTTGGCCGCCGATTTGCCCAAGGGATCCTGCACCCGCACGGTGACCTTGGCCACCAAAGGCTTGGTACTGATCGTGGGCGTAAAACTGAGCAGGGATTTGCCCCATCCCATCGAATAGGCCACGTCGGCCTGCGCGGCCACTTTCAGTACTTCCGTCTTATTGATAAGTTCCAGACGCACGCTCAGCCCGATGGATCGGGCCAGTTTTCGGACATCCATCACGGTCTTGAATTCGGTCAGGATGGTTTCGGGTTCGGATTGGTTCTGATGGGCAGCACGAATATCCGCAGGCACGTCATCGACATTGAAGCCAAGGCCAAGCTGCCCGGCGATATTTTTCAGCACATCCAGCACGCCGCCCTTGACCTTGCCCACCAGCGGCTTTTTCACATAGTCGGCCAGCGCGTTCAGGACCCGCACCTTGGCCACTGGCACACCCGCCGCCGGAAAGCTGGAGGTCATGGAGACGACTTTGCCGCGCATCATCACGACGGTCTGGTTCTTGCCATCCAGATAGCCCATCGACAGTGTCAGGGCCGTGCCGGGCACCAGCAACGGAACCGACAATGTGCTTTGGCCAGAGTAGGTTTTCAGCTTGCCATTGGCGTCATAGGGACAGGAATAAACCGGCTCGAACGTCATCGGGTCCCAGTCGGCAAGGGTGAATTCGAACGAATCCAGCGCGTCGATGTCGTCGGTATAGGATACGTCGATCACGTCCCATTTCAGCCGATCCGACTTGGCCTTGTCGTCCATCTCGATATCGAACGCAGGCACATGGAACGTCCCCAGTGTCTCGATGGCGGTAAACTGGCCCATGATCAGCGCGTCGGCGGAAGCATCAGCACCGTTCCCGGTGCGACCTCCCGCACATCCGAAAGTCCGTTGAAATCCGCGATCACCCGCCATTGCCCCACGTCGCCATAGGCGTCATGCGCGATCAGGGGCAGTGTTTCGCCCTGCCCGACCACATGGGCGCGGGTATGGTCGGGCGATTGCAGGTTCAGCATCGCCAATTGCAGGGCCAGCGGGATGTATTCCTTAAGCGCGAGGGACACCGTGGCCCGCAGCGGCGTGCCTTCGGGCGAAAACAGGGTGAACTTGCGGGCGACTGACAGCACGCGGGCATCAAAACTGCCGGCCGGGGTGGCCTCATTGGCATAGGCATTGCCGGGAAAATCCGCCCCCCAACTTACCCGGACCAAGGGCGTCGCATGGCGGCCGCCTTCGATCTGGACGAACTGATGGAACGCATGGACCAGCGACGTCACCCCGGTGGCGCTTTCGCCCATGCCGCCTTCGGTGGAATCAAAGGTCAGCTCGATATTCAGGGTTTCGGCATCACCGCGCACAAACTGGCTGATCGGCAGCGCGATACCGGGGATCGCCAGATCGGCGAACACGGCAGCGCGGGCAAAGGTCAGGTCGGTGGGATTGAACATCACCGAAAGCGGATCACCATAGGCGTTCGCATCGGCGTCAATGCGTTGAAACGTCAGCTTTTTCGCCGTCTGAACCTGTGGGGTCAGGGCCGAGGTAAGGGCGGCCAGAGGGTTGATCATGTGTCACCGCCGATCCGGGTTTCCCAGATGCGCTGATCTGCGACCCGC
>JAYTCN010000118.1:0-11297 GCA_043736475.1 Paracoccaceae bacterium | reverse complement strand
CCGTCAGAATTTCCAGGACTGCCGCCGCACATTCCTTGTTGGCAGGCGGCGCGATTGTTTCGGACAGGCTTGGATCAGTGACGACCAAAGTCGAAAATTCTTGCCCCTCGGCCAGTTGTGATTTCAGCACGTCATTGATCTCGGCCTCGATGTCGGGACTGGCACTGCGGCCTTCCACATACAATTTTTCCGGCGAGACCGTCAGCGTGCCCGAATGCAGCAGGGCCAGTGTCTCGATCCCGGCGAAAGCCCGCGCCGACCAGCCGTCCGGCAACCTGGGATCAACCTTGGTGCGATTCTGGACCTGACCAAATGCCAACAGCGACGAGGCATAGGTGGCGATGGCGTTGCGCGATGCCGCGTCGGGCAGGGCCCCGGTCAAGGTCATCGACCCATCGGAATGCAACGTCGCCGCAAACAGCGGCCGATAGGGTGCTGCGGCTGCCTCGGGGCTCGCGGGCATGATGGTTTTCAGCGAGTACAGCTGCGGCAGCGACGATTGCAGGTCGGCACGCACCTGTTCCAGTTTCGCCGGGTCGCTGCCGGCGACGGCGGTCAGCGTTATATCGGCATCGCTGAACTGCAAGGTTCCGCCGCCGAGTTCCTCCAGACCGGTCACCGCCAGGTCGACGGCTTGCGGCCAACCGGGTGACGGCGAACCGAGCGCCAGGTTGCAGGTCGGCAGTTCCGCCGCGCCGGCGCGCCGCACAGCCGCCAGAATCTGTGCCCGCGCCGCACCGGTTTCGGCCGAGCATTCGGTGAACGTCACCGTGCCTTCGCGCAGGCTCATCGAAAACCGAAAGGGTGAAACGACCGGCAGCGGCGCGGTTATTGCCATTGTCAGCGTCACCGTATCGGGCTGCATCGCCATCAGATCGGCCTCGAGTTTTGCCCGTCGGGCCGCGCTGGCAGCCAGCGCGTTCACTTCAACCCGGCCGGGGGTGATCCGCAGGTTGCCCTGTTCGACAACCGGCAGAATTTGCAACGCAAACGCCAGGGCATCGGACCAGTGCTCCGGTTCGGCAGCGTCGATTTCGTCCAGCAATTCCGTCTTCGGTGCCGCTCCGGCGATGCGGGCCACCCTGTCTGGCAGTGCCAGCGCCATGGCGCCGGAAGGGATCAGCCCGATCAGCGCCACGACGGTGCCGGACCGAAGGATTTCCAGGGCAAACGCCGGCGTTGTGCCCAGAACCGCGCTGGCGAGCCGGGTCTGATCGTCGATCCGGCTGCCGTCGATCACCCGCCCCAAAACTTCCAGGGCGTCAAATCGCGATGCCTCATCGGGCGCTTCGCCGCTCAGAACCAGCCGCATCCCGTCCGGCTCGGCGTTGGCCCAGTTCTGCCCGACGGCTGCCAGCGCCGTCACGGCCTGGTGCCGGGCGCCGGTTTCGATCCGCGCCACAACCGCCACGGCAATCGCCCACGCCAACAGCGCGGTGCCGGTCAGACCGGCCAGGGTAAGGATCACAGGCGACAGCCGCATCAGCAGACTCGCTGGTTGCCGAAAAATGCACTCATAAAATAAGGCACCCGCCGGTTCAAGCCAGCGCTGCCGCGATCAAAGAAAAGCCGCCGCCACAAAGGCGGCAACCACGATCAGCCCGGCGTCGCGATTGGACCGGAACAGCCGCAGGCATTTTCCGGCGTCGTCGATATCGAGCTTGCGCATCTGCCAGGCCAGGTGCCAGCCAAACGCCCAGCACCCGGTCAGCGCCGCCAGCAGCGGCAGCGGGTCTGGCGAGCGGCCAAACGCCTCGATCACCGCCATTGCCAGCAACAGCACGCTCGCCACCAGAAAACCGAACAGCCACTTGCCGGTATGGGCCCCAAACAACCGCGCTGTCGATTTCACCCCGACCAAGGCGTCGTCCTCGCGGTCCTGATGGGCGTAAATCGTATCGTAAAACAGCGTCCAGGCAATGCCCGCCGCATACAGCCAAAAAGGCGGTGCGTACAAACCCCCCGCATGCGCCGCCCATCCCAGCAACGCCCCCCAGTTGAAGGCAATGCCTAGAAACACCTGCGGCCACCAGGTAAAGCGTTTGGCAAACGGATAGATCGCCACCGGAATCAGCGCCGCCATCCCCAAAACCAGGGTGAATGAATTGAAGGTCAGCAGAATGCCAAAGGCCAGCAGCGCCTGCAAAGCCATCCAAAGCAGCGCCGCTTGCGGCGAAACCTGGCCCGATGGCAAAGGCCGCGAGCGTGTCCGCGCCACTTGCGCATCGATCTTGCGGTCGGTGAAATCGTTCCAGCTGCAACCCGCACCGCGCATCAGCACCGCCCCCAGCGCGCAGGCAACCGCGATCCAGCCATCGCCGTCGGCAAAGCCGCCGTCCACGGCCACCGCCAGCCCCAGCCCCCACCAGCATGGGATCAGCAACAACCAGGTGCCGACCGGACGATCCCAGCGGCTCAACCGTGCGAACGGGCGCAGCCAGGCCGGGGCGAAACGGTCGACCCAATTCGCGTCGCCGGCGTCGGCAACCCTTCCATCGTCCGGCAGATTGCTCATATGATCGCGACCGGGTCAGGGGCACACATGCGGGATTCCAAAGCGAAAATCAGGCTTTATGTGGACGCAAGCCTTGCCGGCGGTCAACCGGTTTCGCTGGCCGGCGGTCAGGCGCATTATTTGTTTGCCGTCATGCGGCTGACCACGGGCGACGCCGTGCTGGTGTTCAATGGCCGCGACGGTGAATGGCAGGCCCGGGTCGGGACCGCCGGAAAACGCAGCGGCACCCTGGTCTGCGACCGCCCGACGGCGCCGCAAACCCTGCCGCCCGACCTGTGGCTGATGTTTGCGCCGCTCAAGAAATCCCGCACCGACCTTGTCGTTGAAAAAGCCGTCGAACTGGGGGTTGCCAGGATCGTCCCGGTCCTGACCCAGTACACCAATGCCGAACGCCTGCGCCCCGACAAACTGCGCGCCCATGCCATCGAGGCGGCCGAACAATGCGGCGCGACCCATGTCCCCGAAATCCGGCCCCTGCGCAAACTGGCGGATTGGCTGTCCGGCTGGCCCGAAAACCGCAGGCTGATTTTCTGCGACGAAAACCGCACCGACCCGGCGATGATGACCGCGATCAGGCCCGGCGCGAAACGCCAGCCGACCGCCATCCTGATCGGACCGGAAGGCGGGTTTTCACCGGCGGAAACCGCGCTGATCAGATCGGTGCCGATGGCCGTCGCCGTCGCCCTTGGCCCGCGCATCCTGCGCGCCGACACCGCCGCCGTGGCCGCGCTGGCCATCTGGCAGTCGACCCATGGGGACTGGGCATGAGTTTCCTGCGCCCCGAAATCGCTGGCTTCGCCCGCGTCTGGCGCGAGCCGCTGGTTCTGGCTGCCATGATCCTGGTCGGACTGCTCCTGTTCCGGCACGGCCAAAACCGTGCCGACCCGGCGCTGCAATTCTTCGGCCTGCTGATCGCGGTGCCGTTCACGCTTGGCCTGATCCCCGCCATCCGCAGCGTCCGCCTGCGCCGGCAAAGGCTGGATCCGGGGCTGATCGAAGTCGCCGAACGCCAGATCACCTATCTCGGCCCGCATTTCGGCGGCACGGTCAGCGTCGATGCCCTGACCCGGATCGAAATCATCACCACCGACGACGGCCCGTTCCGTCCCGACGTGTTCTGGACCCTGTTTCACAACGATGGTCCGGCGCTGTCGATTCCCGCCAATGCCGAAGGGGCTGATCTTTTGCTCGATGCTTTCTCGGCCCTGCCGGGATTCGACACCCGGGCGGTCATTCGCGCCATGGCGTCGGGCGAATCCGCCACATTCGCGATTTGGGAAACGCAGCGTTGACGCCTTGGCACTGGTGTGTCCCGTACTTACATGCCACAGAACACCGTTGCGAAACGCACGCATTGCAGGAGCCGCCACCATGTCGATCCCCCAGTCCGGCGGCGGCCCGGTTGAGTCAATTGCCCAACTGGCGGACTATCTCGAATCGGGGTGCAAACCGAAACCGGACTGGCGCATCGGCACCGAGCACGAGAAATTCGGTTACAACAAAGACACGCTTTTGCCACTGCCCTACGATGGCCCCTGCTCGATCAGGGCGATGCTGGACGGCCTGCGCGACCGGTTCGGCTGGGCACCGGTGCTGGAGGGCGGCAATATCATCGGATTGACCCGCAACGGCGCCAATGTCTCGCTCGAACCGGGTGGCCAGTTCGAGCTGTCAGGGGCCACTGTCGGCAATATTCACGAAACCGCCGCCGAACTCGCCAACCACCTCGCCGAGGTCAAAGTCATCGCCGACCGCATCGGTGCCGGCTTCATCGGCCTCGGCGCCGCCCCGATCTGGACCGGCGACCAGATGCCGGTCATGCCCAAGGGCCGCTACGCCCTGATGACCCGCCACATGGGAAGGGTCGGCAGCCATGGCACCCAGATGATGTATCGCACCTGCACGGTGCAGGTGAACCTCGATTTCGCCTCCGAAGCCGACATGGTGCAGAAAATGCGCGTCGCCCTCGCCTTGCAGCCGGTGGCCACCGCCCTGTTCGCCTGCTCGCCGTTTTTCGAGGGCAAGGCCAGCGGCTATCAAAGCTGGCGCGCCCGCATCTGGCAGGACACCGACCCGGCCCGCACCGGCATGCTGCCGTTCGTGTTCGAACCGGGCATGGGGTTCGAGCGCTGGGTCGACTACGCCCTCGATGTGCCGATGTATTTCGTCTACCGCGACGGCAGGTATCTCGACGCTCTGGGCATGTCGTTCCGCGATTTTCTGGCTGGCAAACTGCCGGCCCTGCCCGGTGAAATTCCCAGTCTTTCCGATTGGGCCGATCATCTGACCACCGCCTTTCCGGAAGCCCGGCTGAAGAAATTCATCGAAATGCGCGGCGCCGATGCCGGGCCGGTGGCGCGGCTGAACGCCTTGCCGGCGCTGTGGGTGGGGCTGATCTACGATCAGGGCGCGCTCGATGCCGCCTGGGACCTGTGCAAAAGCTGGACCATGGCCGAACGCGAACAATTGCGGCTGGATGCCGCCCGGCTGGGGCTCAGGGCGCAAGTCGGCGGCAGGCCGGTGCAAGCAATCGCGCAGGATGTTTTGGCGATTGCACGGCAGGGGTTGCAGGCACGGGCATTGGACGAATTCGGCTTTCTCGATCCGATGGATGCGATTGCGGACGGTGGAATCAGCGCCTCGGACGCGCTGCTCGCGCGTCATGCCGACGGGGATTTGTCGCGAATCCACAGCGAGAATTCTTACTGAAGTCCGCCAAAAATTTTTGGCGCAATTTCCCCAACATATGGTATTGTCACCCCCCAGCGACCCCCAGAGGCCGCGTCATGAGAGGGGCGAGAGCCATGAGAGACAAGATTATCGAATCACTAAACAGGCTGGTTTGGGTATTGGCCGCAATAATCGTGATCGGCGCGGTGGGCGTCGGATTGTTCACGATGGCCACGACAAGCGTTTTGGGCGGGATCGGCATCATCATCGCCGGGTGCATCTATGCGATCATCGTCTGCGGCATGATTTTCGTGTTTCTCGACATCCGCGACAACACCCGCCGGACAGCGGAAGCGGTCGAGGCCTTGACCAAACGTTAAACCCCCGCGTATTCCTTCCCCCGTTTGCGGGGGAAGGTCAGGATGGGGGCCGCTTGTGCATCACTTGCCAAACGCGCCGACCGCACCGTTTCCGACGGCATCAAACACACCCCCACCCTGACCCTCCCCCGCAAAGCGGGTAAGGGAATTGCGGCGAATCTTCGCGCAAGATTGTTGCCAAACTGTAAACTGCCAAATCCGTTGCCCCGCCTGACCGGGAAGGTCAGGCTGGGGGCTTGCGCAATGCCTCGGCAATCCGTTCCAGAACCCCGTCCAGATTCTCGGCAACCTCGTTGTTCCAGAACCGCAGGACGGCAAAGCCCTGCGCCGCCAGAACCCGATCGCGGACGGCATCGCTTGCCTGCCCGCCTGCCATCCCGTGCTGGCCGCCATCCAGTTCGATCACGAGCCGCTGTTCCACACACAGAAAATCAACAATGAATGGCCCGATCGGTGCCTGCCGGCGAAACTTGTGGCCAAATATCTGCCGATAGCGAATCCGTCGCCAAAGCACGCGTTCGGCCTTGGTCAAATTCCCGCGCAACTCGCGCGCCCGATCCCGCTGTTCGCGCGGCGTCATCCACATCAGGCATGCCCCCACCCAAACCCTCCCCCGCAGGGCGGGTGAGGCGATTCACGAGCATCTTCGAGCAGGAGTATTGCCAAGGTGTAAATGGCGAAATCCCTTCCCCCGTTTGCGGGGGGAAGGTCAGGATGGGGGCTGGCTACGCCCGATCCTTGGCTCAGTCCCATTCATGATGCGCCGGATATTGGGCGCGTGTTTGAACCAGACCAGCAGCGCCAAAATCACCGCCAGCCACACGGCGCCCGGCACCCCGAACACCCACAGCCACACCGGCGCCAGTGCCGCCGCGACCAGCGCCGACAGCGAGGATATCCGGCTGAGCACCGCCGTCACCGCCCAGGTCGCGCAGGCCGCCAGCCCGGCGGGCCAGGCCAGGGCCAGCAATATCCCCAGAAACGTCGACACCCCCTTGCCGCCGTTGAAGCGCAGCCAGACCGGGAACAGATGGCCGAGAAACGCCGCCAGCCCGGCAATCTGGCCGGCAAACTCGCCGTGATATTCGCGCGCAATCAACGCCACCAGCGCGCCTTTGGCCCCATCAAGCAGCAAAGTCGCCAAAGCCGCGGCCTTGTTCCCCGTCCGCAGCACATTGGTCGCCCCGATATTGCCCGAGCCGATCCGGCGCAAATCGCCCAAGCCCAGGCCTTTGGTGATCAGCACCCCGAACGGAATCGAGCCGACCAGATAGGCCCCCAGCACAATCCACCAAATCCCCGGGGTGGCAAAGCCATTGGCGAAATCCGGGATCATCTCGCAACTCTTTCAAACGCCTGCACGCCGCCAACGAACGTCCGCAGCACCTTTCCCTGCATCCGCCGCAAATCAAACGGGGTGTTTTTCGACTTGGACAGCAATTTGGAACGTTCCAAAACAAAGGGTGCATCGGGGTCGAACAAGATCAAATCCGCCGGTGCCCCGACCTCCAGCCGCCCTTGCGGCAGCCCCAACAGCTTGGCCGGGTTCAAAGTCAAGGCCCGGAACAGGGTGGCCAATTCCATGTGCCCGGCGTGGACAAGCTGCAGCGCCGCCGGCAGCAGCGTCTCCAAAGCCACCGCGCCCGAAGCCGCCTCCTCGAACGGCAGGCGCTTGCTCTCCTCGTCCTGCGGCGTGTGCATCGAGGAGATGATATCGATCAAACCCGAAGCCAGTGCCGCCACCGTCGCCATCCGGTCATCCTCCGATCGAAGCGGCGGTTTGACCTTGAAAAACGTCCGGTAATCATCGACGTCAAACTCGTTCAGGGTCAGGTGATGCACCGAGGTTCCCGCCGTCACCGGCAAACCATTCGCCTTGGCCCGCTGCAATATCGGCAAGGCCCGCGCCGTGGTGATCTGGTCGGCGTGATAGCGGCAGCCGGTCATCTCGACCAGGGTCAAATCGCGCTGCAACTGCATCCGTTCCGCCATGCTCGATACCGCCGACAGCCCCAGTTTCGAGGCGAAAGCCCCCGACGTCATGCACGCCCCGCCCGACAGCACCGGCTCCTGCGGATGGGCGATCACCAGAGCCCCCAGCGAGCGGGCATAAGTCATGCAGCGCTGCAAAACCCGCGCATCCTGGACCACGTGATCGGTATCGGAAAACGCCACCGCCCCGGCATCGAGCAGGAAGCCGATCTCGCTCATCTCCCGCCCCCGCCGCCCCTTGGTCAGCGCCGCCATCGGCAGCACCCGGACCGGCAGGGCGTCCCCGGCCCGCCTCCGGACAAACTCCAGCACCTCGGGTGAATCGATCACCGGGTCGGTATCGGGCCGGGTGACCATGGTGGTGATGCCCCCGGCGGCAGCTGCCAGCCCGGCGGTGCGGAACGATTCCTTGTGCCGCTCGCCCGGCTCACAGATCTTGACCCCGATGTCGATGATGCCGGGAGCGAGGCAGTGGTTCTGGCAGTCGATGCCATTTGGCGCGGCTTTGCCCCAGATCACCTCGGCGATCAGGCCGTCGCGCACCAACAAAGACCCCAAACCTTCCCGGCCCTCGGGGTCGATCAGCCGGGCGTTGGTGAAGGTCAGAGTCATGCCTTGTGCCCCACCCCCCGATGCCGCATCAGCAGCTCCATCACCGCCATCCGCACCGCCACGCCCATCTCGACCTGTTCCTGGATCACCGAGCGGTTGATGTCGTCGGCCAAAGTCCCGTCGATCTCGACCCCGCGGTTCATCGGCCCCGGATGCATCACGATGGCGTCGGGCCTGGCAAAGCCCAGCTTCTCCTCGTCCAGCCCGAACCGGTGGAAATATTCGCGCTCGGACGGGATGAACGCCCCGTCCATCCGTTCCTTCTGCAGCCGCAGCATCATCACCACATCGGCACCCTTCAGGCCTTCGCGCATGTCGCCGAACACCTCGACCCCGAACTTCTCCACCCCCGACGGCATCAGCGTCGGCGGGCCGATCAGCCGAATCCGGTTCTCCGTCTTGCCCAAGAGGAATATGTTCGACCGCGCCACCCGCGAATGGGCAATATCGCCGCAAATCGCCACCGTCAGCCCGGAAATCCGCCCCTTGCGGCGGCGGATGGTCAGCGCGTCCAGCAAGGCCTGGGTCGGGTGTTCGTGCCGCCCGTCACCGGCATTCATCACCGCGCAATGGACCTTGCTGGCCAAGAGGTTCACCGCCCCGGCATTCGGGTGCCGCACCACCAGCAAATCCGGCCGCATGGCGTTGATCGTCAGCGCCGTGTCGATCAGGGTCTCGCCCTTCTTGATCGCCGAGGTCGCCATCGACATGGTCATCACATCGGCCCCCAGCCTTTTGCCGGCAATCTCGAAACTCGATTGGGTCCGGGTCGAGGTCTCAAAGAACATGTTGACCAGGGTCTTGCCGGCCAGGATGTCGAAATGTTTGTGATCCTGGGCGTTGGAAATCGCGTAACGTTCCGACAGGTCGAGAATGGTGTCGATCTCCGCCTTTCCCAGCGGCTCGATCCCCAGCAGGTGGCGTTGTTGGAACACCAGCGACCCTCGTTGAATTCAACGGGCTTATAGCAGGGATCAGGGGTGGGGCAAGGGTGGTTGCGAAAGCACCCCAATCCGTCATTGCGCGGCGCGAATGCGCCAAAGTAATCCATCACCCAGCCCATGGATTGCTTCACTACGTTCGCAATGACGACCCCACGTCCCCTCTGGCAAGGGGCACGTGACCCTCGCCAGCCACAAAGCTTTCCCCAGTCACCGCGCGGGATGCCAAGGCATTCCGTGCCGCGCCTGCCTGCCCTCGGCAGGCGCGATGCGCCAGCCCAGGCAGTCGCGTCACTTTCGTTGCGGGTTAGGCGACGTTGTCCCGCACGGTTGTGGCTGCACGGGAAAACGCGCCATCTGGCGCCTTTTCTGATTCCGTTCAGGTCACGGTCACAAAAACGAAGTTCACCCCACACCGATTGCGACTCATCCCTTCACCCCCTAGACTCGGTGCTATGTTGCAAAACCTCGACCCAACCGCCGCCCTGGCCGCCCTAAGCTGGCAAATCGATCTTGGCGCCGACGAGGCGATTGGCGACGTGCCAATCAACCGCTATGACCTGCCCAAACCCGCAGCGTCGGCCGTTATCCAGCAAACCGCCGAAATCCCGTCCGACACAATCGACACCGCAACCCTCGCCGCTTCCTGCCAGAGCCTCGACGCACTCAACGCCGCCATGGCCGCCTTCGACGGCTGCGCGCTGAAACTCGGGGCGAAAAACACCGTCTTCGCCGATGGCAACCGCCAGGCCCGGGTGATGGTGATCGGCGAGGCGCCGGGGCGCGAGGAAGATATCGAAGGCAAGCCCTTCGTTGGCCGCTCCGGCCAGTTGCTCGACCGGATGCTCGCCGCCATCGGCCTGTCGCGCCATGCCAATCTGCGCCAGGATGCGGTCTATATCACCAACGTCCTGCCGTGGCGACCGCCGCAGAACCGCGATCCCTCGAGCGTTGAAATCGCCCTGATGAAACCGTTCCTCATCCGCCATATCGAATTGATTGCGCCCGATTTCCTGCTGCTTCTGGGCAATACCTCGGCAAAAACGCTGCTGCAGACCGACACCGGCATCACCAGGCTGCGCGGCGAATGGCATGTGGTGGCCGGCATTCCGGCCCTGCCGAGCTTTCACCCGGCGGCCTTGCTGCGCAATCCGGCGCAAAAGAAGGCGGCCTGGGCCGATCTGCTGGCGCTCAGGGTGAAACTCGATGGTTGAGCGTACGTTCGTCCCGGTCCGCATTGCGGTGCTGACGGTCTCTGACACCCGCTCGCCCGCTGATGATTCCTCCGGCGACGCCCTGGTCGAACGCCTGACCGGGGCCGGGCATGTCTTGGCCGCCCGATCTGTCCTGACCGACGAACGCGGCCAGATCGCCGCCAAGCTGCGGCAATGGTCGCTCGACCCCGAAATCGACGCCATCATTTCCACCGGCGGCACCGGCCTGACCGGGCGCGACGTGACGGTCGAGGCGCACCGCGATGTTTATGACAAGGAAATCGACGCTTTCGGCGCGCTGTTCACCCAGGTCTCGTTCGCCAGGATCGGCACCTCGGCCGTGCAATCGCGCGCCTGCGCCGGGGTGGCGAACGGCACTTACCTGTTCGCCCTGCCCGGCAGCCCCGGCGCCTGCCGCGACGGCTGGGATCTGATCTTGCGCGACCAGCTCGACTACCGCCACATGCCGTGCAATTTCGTCGAGATCATGCCGCGGCTGGACGAACACAAGCGGCGGAAATGACCGGCGAATTCGCTCGCCCGCCCGAAGTTGGGCGCGGCCAAGCCTGTGGATAACTCCCGAGCCGGTGGATAAAAACCGCAGTTTTCGCCCGTGTTGCACTGCACAAAGGCACTTGAACGCGCAGAAAAACGCAATAAGTCGGGCAAAAACCGGGGCAAAACCGGCAAAATACGCCGATTTCTGCCGCTGTTTTTCGCCGGAAATCCGCCTTCGCAGGTGCGAGATGTTGGCCGGATCCTGGTTCGGCACCGGCTGCGCCCGCAGCCGCCACCACCGGCGCCCGCAGCCGCCGGATGGCTTCGGCCCAGGCCAGACCAGCGCCATCCCGGCCCGAGTGGCGGCGTGTGAATATTTGGCACACTACACGACTCTCGCTTTAATGTTGATGTTTTGCCATGCGCCGAAGGCATCTGGCGGATGGGAGCGCAGGAGGTGGCGGATGTGGTCGAA